>CAZUET010000065.1:0-10138 GCA_964619685.1 uncultured Christensenellaceae bacterium | reverse complement strand
TCTTGAGATCCATACCCGTCATACTTTGAGATTAAAAGAAAAGATGAATACACTTTTAGCAGAGTATACAGGTAAATCTTATGAAGAGGTTACCCGTGACACCGAAAGAGATAATTTCTTATCAGCCGAAGAAGCGCTTGAATATGGAATTATCGATAAGATCTACACTAATAGAGAATAATAGTATTCAATAATAAGGTAGATATTCATTTAACTGATTCACTCCGAGTTAATATAATTCGGAGTGTAATTTAATAATTATGGCAGAAAAGAAAAACTATTTTATTTGTTCATATTGCGGTAAAAGCGAAGTAGAAGTTGGTAGACTTGTTAGCGGTTATGACCCTAATGCAAAGATTTGTAAGGCTTGTGCAACACAATGCTTAGCTTTTTTTAATAAGCATTCAGTTTCCCCTATAACCGAAGTGGAAGCTAACGATGATCTTTTGACACCTAAACAAATAAAAGCTCGTCTTGATGATTATATTATCGGTCAAGAAGAAGCTAAAAAAATCATTTCGGTTGCTGTATATAATCATTATAAGCGTGTTAGCTCATATATGCCCGAAGATGGTGTAGAACTTGAAAAGAGTAATGTACTTTTGTTAGGACCTACAGGAAGCGGTAAAACTTTACTTGCAAAAACGCTTGCTCGTATTCTTAATGTACCTTTTGCCGTTGCCGACGCTACAACTCTTACGGAAGCAGGTTATGTCGGTGAGGATGTAGAAAATATTCTATTAAAACTCATTCAAAACGCTAATTATGATATCGAAAAAGCTCAACACGGTATAATTTACGTTGACGAGATCGATAAGATAGCAAGAAAAACCGAAAATGTTTCTATTACCCGTGATGTAAGCGGTGAGGGTGTTCAGCAGGCTCTTTTGAAGATTATTGAGAGTACAGTTGCTAATGTTCCACCTCAAGGCGGTCGTAAGCACCCGGATCAAGCATGCCTACAGATAGATACAAGTAATATTCTATTTATTTTTGGCGGTGCTTTTGTCGGATTGGAAAAAATAATCAATCAAAGAAAGTCGGAAGGTAGTGTTGGCTTTGGTGCATCACTTCCCGATGTATCTGATAGAAACTATTCCGATCTTATCAAAGATATTCAGCCGAATGATTTAATAAAATTCGGTTTGATTCCGGAATTTGTAGGTAGAATACCTATCGTTGTCGGTTTGAATAGCCTTGATGAAGATGCGCTTATTTCTATATTGACACAGCCTAAGAATGCTGTTGTTAAGCAATATGTTAAAATGTTCAAATTTGATAATGTGGACCTTGAGTTTACAGCGGAAGCAATTAGAGCTATTGCCGCCAAGGCAAATAAGCTTAAAACCGGTGCAAGAGGTTTAAGAAGCATTATTGAATCCATCATGCTTGATATAAGCTATGAGATTCCAAGTGACGATACTATTAAAAAGGTAGTAGTTACTAAGGAAGTTGTAGAATTAAAGGAATCACCCATTATAATTTATAACGAGGATATTAATGGATAATAATCAACAATATTTAGCAATACCATCGGAAGATGTCATTTTTCCTGATGTTTGGAAGAGAATAATTCTTTCAAGCGAGACCATATACAAAGAATATGAGCAATATTTTACTACCGACGAATATTTTGTCAGTGGTATTTTTAGCGTTGACGGAGTGTATTACGGTACACTTTGTAAGTTCGTAGATTTTCCAAGAAAAAAAGACGGACTTCCCATTTTACGCTGTAATGGATCGAGAAAGGTCAAAATTTCTTCATTTATTCGTGGCGAGAGTATATTTGATTTAGATTTTTGTACTGTTGAACCAATTTCCGATTTTAGTATTGCGGAAGAAAATTTTGACGAATATAAAAATATTATTAATTCAATAAATGAAAAAATTATCGAGTTGTCAAAAACACAAAGCTTGCGTAATACATTCTTGCATTGTGAACAGATAACCGAAACAAATGCTGAATCTTGGATAAGTCGCAACTCTCAATTACTTGATTTTGAATCACAATGCGATCTATTCCTTGAAACTGATGCATTAAGAGCTCTTTGCAAAATGTACGATTTTCTCTGCGAAATGAAGATAACTGCATTGCTTGCAGAGGATTTGAACGATAAGGTGGAAGAGGAAATCAATAAAGAACAGCAAGAATATTTTCTTAGAAATCAATTAAAAGTTATTTATAAGGAACTAAACGGTGATGATCAAGAAGTCTATCGTGAAAAGATTGAAAGTTTAAATGCACCGCAGGCTATAAAAAATAAACTTTTTAGAGAAATCGAAAAAATCAGTTCGCTTTCTTCAGGTTCCCCCGAAGCTTATATCGCTACTAACTATGTTGACTTTGTTTTGTCATTGCCTTGGAGTATATATACCGAAGAAAACGATTCATTGGATAATGCTCGTAAGATACTTGACGAAGATCATTACGGAATAGACGATGTAAAAGAGAGAGTGCTTGAATTTCTTGCAGTACATAAGCTTGTTAAGGAAAATAAAGGAAGTATTTTATGCTTCTACGGTCCACCCGGAACAGGTAAAACAAGTATTGTTAGGTCTATAGCTCGTGCATTGAACCGTAAGTATATTCGTACAAGTTTAGGCGGTACAGGAGATGAAGCTGAAATTAGAGGACATAGACGCACATATTTAGGATCTATGCCTGGTAGAATAATATCGTCGATTAAACAATCGGGTAGTATGAATCCTGTATTTTTGTTGGATGAGATCGATAAGCTTGGTAAGGATCATAAGGGTGATCCTGCAAGCGCTTTATTAGAGGTTCTCGATCCTGAGCAGAATAAGGGCTTTGTAGATAACTATATGGATATGCCCTTTGACCTTTCCAATGTACTATTTATAGCTACGGCTAATGATATTTCTCGTATATCTAAGCCATTATTGGATAGAATGGAATTAATCGAAATGAGTAGCTATACTACAGAGGAAAAAGAACAAATAGCTATTAGATATTTAATTCCTAAGCAAATTAAGACAAACGGTCTTCCCGAAGATCTTATCAAGTTCCAAAAGAGTGCAGTTAACGAGATAATTTTAAACTATACCATGGAAGCAGGTGTCCGTAGCTTAGAAAAATGTATTGCTCGGATATGTCGTAAGATAGCAGTAAAATTTGGTGATAAGCCTATTCAAAGATATACGGTTACGCCATCGAGACTTACCGAACTATTGGGTGCTCCTATGAGTTTTAATAAACAAAATAGACCTAATGAAATCGGAGTTATTACGGGTCTGGCATATACTGAGTATGGCGGAACGACCATGGATATGGAAGCATTGCTTACGGTCGGTAAGGGTGAATTGAAGCTTACTGGTTCATTGGGTGATGTAATGAAGGAAAGTGCCTATCAAGCATATACATTGGTCAAATCTCGAGCTTCCGAATACGGCATCAATGAAGAACTTTTTAATAAGGATTTACATATTAATGCTGTAGAATGTGCTGTACCTAAGGACGGTCCAAGCGCAGGTATTGCCCTTGCTACCTTAATTTTATCTGCATATACCGGTAAAAAAATTAGATCGGATATTGCGTTAACCGGCGAGATATCTCTAAGCGGTAGAGTATTACCTATAGGCGGAGTTAAAGAAAAATCTATGGGAGCAATTAATAAGGGAATACATAAGGTCATTTTACCCGAACAGAATAGGCAAGATGTCGAGCGTTTGCCCGATGCGATAAAATCGCAAATTGAATACACTTTCGTACAAACGATCGACGATGTCGTTAAGGTGATGATAATTGATGAAAATAAATAATGTAGTGTTTAAAACATCTGTGAATAAGGGTGCATTACTAAATCAAGCACCTGAAATTGCTGTTGTCGGTAGAAGTAATGTCGGCAAAAGCTCTTTTATTAACTACATTTGCGGTAACGGTAAACTGGCAAGAACATCTTCTACACCGGGTAGAACAAGACTTATTAATTATTTTGAAGTAAATTCAGGCGAATTTTTCATTGTGGATTTACCCGGATACGGATTTGCCAAGGTTTCTAAGGAAGAAAAGGAAGGCTGGGGTGAGATTATCGAGGGCTACTTCCAAAATAGTGAAACACTAAAACATGTATTTATTATTACCGATATTCGTATTCCTGATTCACCAAAGGATATTCAGATGATTAATTACTGTTATCACTATAATATACCGTTTACTATAATAGCAAACAAGAGTGATAAGGTCGCTAAGAGTAAAATACCGCATTATCTAAAATTGTTAGCCGCCGGTCTAAAGGTTGCTGTAGGAAATATCATAGCTGTCAGCTGTCTTGATAAAAAAGGTAAGGATGTAGTATTCGAAAGAATAGATCAAATACTACATACCGATAATAAATTTGAATAATTAATTAAAAAAAGCTCCGTTAAACGGAACTTTTTTTATTGTGGGAATAGCGGTAGATCGAAAAATCCGTCGCAAACCTCGTTTTGAAATTCTTGGCAGGGTGGAATAAAGCAGTAGCCGTATGAAGGAACTAGTAACTCGACATCTGTTACGACCTTGATTATTACTGTAACGCAAATCGTTAAATTAAATGTTGCATCCGATACATATGTACCTACGGTACTTACCGCATTAACCACTGCTTCCAATCTATAAGGAATGACCGAAGCTTCGGGAATATGTAAAATTATATCCTTTGGAATGGTGATCGTAGCGTTTCCCGTTGCAGTTGTTTTATTAGCATCAGTAAATAAAACGCTTAAAGGTATATCGACATCAAGCTGAACTCTCGAGCAATGTTCGCTATCCGTTAGCGGAGTAACTATCAAATTTTTTATTAAGCCCTTTGAAGATGAGCTTGTAGCACTTATGAAAGTAAATGGAGTAGTTACCTCGGTAGGTATTGTCGAAGTTAATGAAACACTTGTATTGGCGAGTGTTTCTTGTCGAATACACGCATCAAAAACCTTTGTTGCTTGTATGCATACCTTTTCGCATAACCCTTGCATTGGGTTTCCGTTTATTGGTCCGGGCATACGATCCGGTCTGATATTATTTGAAAAAGACATCTTTTTATCCTCCTGATAATCATACTTAATTATATGCTGATGATTATATAAAGGTGAATTGTCTTGGAGTATAAAAAAGCCGTCCGAGGACGGCTTTAAAAAAAATGTTATTCAGCAATAAGTGTTAAGGTGTTTTCTACAATATCACAAGATGTGAGATAATACTCTATGTTGTTTAGCTTGAAATACTTTTTATGAGGACTTTTTGTAGAGTGGATATGACCGTATACAACTTTTGATATAGGATATTTTTCTATAATATCGGTGAATCGAGAAGAAGTATAGCCGTCTTTGTAGGGTGGAAAGTGAGTTAGTAGGATGATCTGTTGATTATCTTGTCTTTTGAGCATAGCATCCTTAATTGACATTTCAAGCCTTAATAGTTCTCTGTTATAAATATTAATATCATTTTGTTCGCTGGGTTCTATAGGTATATCCCATCCTCGAGTACCGCAAAAGATATAATTGTCAATTAATACAGAGTTATTTTGAATAGGGTAAACATTATCGGGTAGGGCAAGCTTTAATTTTGAATAACTTGTCCACCAATACTCGTGATTACCCTTAATGATAATTTTTTTACCGGGAAGCTCAAAGAAAAATGACATATCATAAAGAGCACCGTCAAGATCGGTAGCCCAACTCAAGTCGCCACACAAAAGGACGATATCATCATTCGATACCTTTTTTAACCAATCTTCACGGACCTTGTCCAGATAACCGCTCCAGGATGAGCCGAATATATCCATTGGCTTATCACCCTTTAATGAAATATGTAGATCTGAAATAGCATATATCATTTTATTTTCCTCTTTTATATTATAAAGTATTTGATCATATTTTTCAACTTATTCTTACAACATTCAAACGTGTTTTTTCGTCCACTGATAACCACACTTTTTAATAATACCATTTTTTCTTGTCAATTCGTAAGCGAAAAAAATGAAAATTAATGGCATTTTTCATGATGAAAAATTCATTCGTCCACCGTGTAACCCCTTTCATCTCCTTAAAAATGCAGTAAATATATAACTTTTTAACTAACTACTTACTGTACATAATCTACTAAAAAATACAAAACGTACAGAAAAATGCACTATATATTACTTAATTGAATTATTAAGAAAAATTAATCAAAAAATGGACGATTTTTTTAAATTTTTTTAGGGATGGATGTGGACTTTTGTGGATTAGCGTGGTATAATCTTAGCATAGGAGAATACTATATGAAGATTTTAACCGGTACATACGAATATTTCCTTGATGAAAAGGGCAGAACTCGTATACCCCAAGTAGCAAAAGAGATACTTGGAGAAAATCTTTATGTAGGTAAGGGCATGGGTTCATATCTTGCTGTTTATTCTGAGGAAGCTTTGACCGAAAAAGCTCAGCTTGCTAAGGAATACTCGGAAATTAGATCAGCAGATAAAGATGTAATGAATCTTGTTTCCTATTATAGAGATTTCTTCTCGGATGTCGCACCCTTTACCAGCGATAATCAAAAGCGTTATAGGATTCCTAAAAATCTTATAAAGTATGCCGGATTAGACGATGACGAAAAAATACTTCTTGTCGGTAACAATACCGTTCTTGAAATATGGTCACAAAAAATGTATGAACATAGATATGATACAGGAATTGCATTCTCTCGTATACTTCCTAAGAAAGAAGAGCAAAAAGAGGATGAAGTCAAATGAGCGAATTCAAACATATCCCTGTAATGCTCAATGAGGTTATTGATGGTTTAGCAATTAAGCCTGACGGTGAATATGCCGATTTGACATTAGGCGGTGCAGGTCACTCGATAGAAATACTAAAAAGACTTACAAGCGGACACCTATACGGAGTTGATAAAGACCAAGACGCATTAAAAGCAGCCAGGGAAAGATTGAAAGAATTTGATAATTGTTCATTTATCAATTCAGATTTCAAGGATGCAATAAAAGAATTGCCTAAGCTTGACGGAATACTTATGGACTTAGGTGTAAGCTCCTATCAATTAGATACTGCCGAGCGTGGATTTAGTTATCGACTTGAAGGCGAACTGGATATGCGAATGTGTCAAAATGATACCTTGACTGCAAAAGATGTTGTTAATACATTATCGGAGCAGGAGTTGTCCAAAATATTCTTTGAATACGGAGAGGACAAGTTTTCAAGACAAATTGCCAATGCAATATGTAAAAAGCGAATTGAAAAGCCAATAGAAACAACTAAGGATTTAACCGAAATAATTTGGAATGCCATTCCGGTAAAAGCGAGATATTCAGGTTCAAATCCTTATATGCGAGTATTTCAGGCTTTAAGAATATATGTGAACGGAGAATTGAACGGACTAAGCGAAGCTGTTGACGATGCCGTTTCAAAACTAAAAAAGGGCGGTCGGTTATGTATAATAACTTTCCACTCATTAGAGGATCGAATAGTTAAGCAAAGACTAAAATATCATGAGCTTGACTGCATATGTCCTCCAAAAATGCCTATCTGCACCTGTGGAAAGGTCAGTACGGTTAAAATAATAACAAAAAAACCCATAACTGCAACTGAGGATGAATTGAGGGTCAATTCAAGATCAGAATGTGCCAAACTAAGAATTGCCGAGAAAAAGGTGTAGTTCTAAAAAACGAACGGAGAGAATAGACTATGATGACTCTAAACGCACAGAATGAAAAAATGATTAATAGCGTAGAATCGAATTGCGAAGCCGTAAATTGTAATGAAAACCATTACATATATCTTTCCAATGAATTAAGCATTGCGTATCGCAAGCATCTATTCGACTGTTTGGAAAATGATGAGGGTATGGTGATTTCCGAGGTCGATTTTGAGGATTCGGAAAGATATGCCGACAAGAATAAGAGAGATCAAGCTGTACGGCGTTTGAGCACTAACTCCTCTGGAATTAGAGAAAGTGCTAAGCCTCGTGAAAGAACGGTAAAAACGTTTGATCGCAGAAAAACAGCAATTCTCGTAATGTATGCTGTTATGGTTATTGCAATAGTGACTACGCTGATATTGACCGTACCTGGAACGGCATGGGAACAAGAATCGGTAACATTCCCGCCTGTAAGCGGTGAGGTTGCGATTGCAGCAGGTAATAGCTTAAGTATACAAGAACAAGGGTTAGATGTAATAATGACCGAAGAAGGTCCTATTACGGTAACGCTTGAACCGTATGCCGAAGCAGAAAAGCCTGAAACAAATTGGTTTGATAAGCTGTGCGACTGGGTTAGTAACGTAGTCGGAGGCTAATATGATATCAAAAACTATCTTTACCCAAAGGTTATTCACAAGCTTGCTTGTGATAATCTTTTTTTTATGCACAATTTTTAGTAAGTTTATTTTTATACAAATAATTGACAGTAGTAATCTGCAAGCAAAAGCACTTGATCAATGGACTCGTGATATTCCACTAAAAGCAGAAAGAGGATATATCTACGATATAAACGGAGAGGTACTTGCCGGTACAAGTACAAGTTATACACTCTATGTAAGACCTGTTAATGTGACGGATAAAGATAAATTAGCTGAAATAGTTTCTGAGGCGACAGGTATATCTTATGAAAAAATACTAAAAAAGCTAAATATAAAAGGGCAATCCGAAATAACTCTATGCAAAAAGCTAACAAAAGAACGTATGAGTTATATTATTGATAGTGGAGTAAGCGGAGTTTATTTTTCAAAGGATATTGAAAGATATTATCCATATGGAGATTTTGCTTCATCCTTGCTCGGCTTTTGTAATATAGATACGATTGGACAAAGTGGACTTGAGCTTTATTATAACGATTATTTGATAGGTGTTGACGGTGAACAATTAACCGAAACAGATATAGTTGGCAGAGAATTAACTGATAATATATACTATCTTCCGTCTATAGACGGCTTTAATCTATCCATAACAATTGATAGAACTATCCAATCGATAGTTGAGGGTGTATTATATAAGGCATATACTAAGTATACTCCTAAATCTGTCTCATGTTTAGTTATGAACATTCAAACGGGTGGAATTACAGCTATAGCACAAAAGCCTTCATTTGATCTTAATAATATTGATAGATCGGATACCGAAAGTTTATTTAAAATGTCAAAGCTTAGTGCGATAAGTGATGTATTTGAAACAGGATCCGTTTTTAAAATAATTACAATAGCAGCAGCCTTAGAGGAAGGACTTGTAACCGAAAACGAAAGATTCTACTGTGCCGGTTCAAGAATTGTAGATGGTAAAAAAATTAAGTGTTGGAAATCAAGAGGGCACGGAAGTCAAACTTTTGCCGAAGGGGTCGAAAATAGTTGTAATTGTGTATTTATGGACCTTGCATTAAGAGTAGGGGCAGAGAAAATGTATAAATACTATGAAAAGTTTAATCTAACAGTAAAAACTGGGATAGATTTTTCAGGGGAAAGTAGCGGATTATTGATACCGTTATCATCGGTGAAAAATGTTGACCTTGCAAGAATGGGATTCGGTCAGGCGATTGCTGTTACACCGATAGCATTAGTATCGGCAGTAAGTGGAATAGTAGGTGGAGGTGTATATAAAAAACCATATCTGCTCGAAAAAACAACTAATTCGAGCGGAGCTTTAGTTTATCATAAAAATTCTGACGAAGGTCATCGATTAGTCAGTGAAGACACAAGCGAGATTGTTAGACGATTGCTGTTAGGTGTTGTCGATAACGGAAGTGGAAGACTTGCAGGAGTTGACGGATATGGAATAGGTGGTAAAACAGGTACTGCACAAAAATATAAGGATGGTACCATCGATAGAGGGAAATATATATCCTCATTTATTGGTTATTCTACATATAATGATCCAAAATATGTGATATATTTATATGTTGATGAACCATCGGGCTATTTGTATTACGGTTCACAGGTCGCAGCACCGTTAGTCGGAGAAATATTTGAAGGAATATTCAATTATGAAAAAACTCCGATGGAGTATGAAAAAACAGATAGCATAGAAATATCAATGCCCGATTTTTTAGGGTTGACCTACGAGCAAGCAAAACTGTTATGCTCAAAGAATGGTATATATATGGAAGTAGAGGGAGAAGGAACGGTTGTAAGTCAATTTCCATATGAAGGCACTATATGTAGT
>CAZUET010000064.1:0-10227 GCA_964619685.1 uncultured Christensenellaceae bacterium | reverse complement strand
TTTTTATTAGATTTTAATTGAAAAAATGAAAAAACGTTAGAACTAACGGCTGAAATAAAATGAAGCGTAGCAAAAAATAAGCAGTGTAAGCGTTTGGTTTTTTGCGAACGGTTCATCTATTACATTAAAAAAAACTTAGTATATTCTTTGACGATAGTAAAGGCTCACAGCGAAATCATTAGAAAATCTATTCATTATCACGTTTTGTGTCCTCTACTATATCCACATCGGGAATTTTTTCATCCTTGTTGTTGGTTGATTTTGAGTGTTTTACTTGATTTATTACTTCAAAAACTACCATAACAAATAAAAGTAGGAACGCAAGAATAATTGTAATTTCTCCACATGTATTTAAACCGGCTTCAAATGAATACAAAAATCCACTCTTCTCGGGCAGTTTATTAAGGATGACCATCTTGATAGCGAACTGTGTCACATTAAGTAATATAGCAACAATCGGAACGGGTATTGCCAAGCACCATTTGAGATTTAATCTATTGACCAATAGGACATAATAAACTACGATTGTTATTAAAACTGCTACCAAACATACTGTCACTAATATTGTTTGGATCTTAATATCGGAAACCGCTTCTTCGGGCAAGCCTGATAAATGTGCATCCAAGTATTCTGCCGAATAAAAGACCTTATCGTTTAAAAGATCAAATCCATACTTTTCCTTAAATGCATTGCTACCAAACGGTGCATATGTTAGGATACACAGAACTGCAATAGCTATCACTATTATCACAGCCATGACAATTACTTGTTTTTTCTCTTTTGCGGATAGCTTGAGCATTATTCCATTTCCTCTAACAATCTGTAATATTCGTCAAATACGGCTTCGATAACAGATGCATCCTCTTCGCCTACAAGCAACCCTTTACCCTCATTTGATTCAACGATTTTGAATACAAGAGCCTCGTCCTCGCCTACGCCATCAATAACGTCTAAGGGCGAAAGTAAAAAGAACAGTTCTCCGTCTAAATTGATAACAGCAACCTTTTCAAAGGCAACCTTGTTTTTATTTTCGTCAAATAGATATACAGGCTCGTCACTAGCATCGTCGAGTAATATTTCGAGTATATCGCATTCTTCAGTTTTATTCTTTTTTGTCATAATAACATCTCCTAAACTTATTTAAGTATAACCAATTGCCTTTAAAAAATCAAGTGCTTATTACAATAAATGCCGATTTAGTAAGGCACTTGTCTAAAATTGCCAACAAATAAAGTGCCTGACGCTTTTAACTGCAAGGCACTTCTAATCATTAATAGTGATATTTTTTACGGTTAGTCAATAAGCAGACCACAGCTATGACAGTTGCGAATGCATCGGCTACGGCAATTGATATCCATATGCCATCAGTTCCCAATATAAGCGGAAGTGTCAGTACCGCAATAACCTGGAATACCGCCGCTCTCAAAAATGATATTAGTGCTGAAATCGGACCGTTATTGAGTGCCGTAAAGAATGATGAGCTAAATATATTGAGTCCTGCAAAAATAAATACGAGCGAATAAAAATAGAACGCACGAACCGTCAAATTCAATAATTCTTCGTTTTTACCGACAAATATCATTGAGAACGGCTTTGCCAACAGCAACGATGATGCTAACATGCACGCCGAAGTAATACCTATTATGACTAAGCTTCGCTTTAGAATATTCTTGACCTCATTATGATTTTTTGCTCCGTAATGGAATCCGATAATAGGTGCAACACCCATAGAGTAGCCCATAAAGATCGCAAAGAATATCATTCCTACATACATAAGTGTTCCGTATGCAATTACTCCGTTTTCTTGCTCGTATTTCATTAGCTGAGCATTATAAAGCATACCCACTACAGATGAAGCGATATTTGACAAAAACTCGGATATACCGTTAGAACCGGCTAACCAAATTGCTTTTAAGTTCAATGTCGTTTTACCGAGCTTAAGTGGCAGACTCTTAGAGTGGAAAAATATTATAAGTGGCACTATTCCGCCTATCGCTTGTGCTATCGCAGTCGCAACCGCTGCACCTGCTACACCCCACTTAAACACAATGATAAACAATGCGTCAAGCACCATATTTGTGCAACCAGCTATCAATGTAACGATAAATCCAAGTGTTGGCTTTTCTGCGGTCGGGAAAAATGTCTGAAATGCATATTGAAGCATGTTTAATGGGAGAACTGTTAGTATTACACTTCCGTATGTAATACAATCCCCTATTATCATATCACTTGCCCCGATCAATTTAAGTATCGGTCGCAAAAACACTATTCCCAATATGGATAAAACTATACCCAAGCCCAACAATAGATATACAAATAGCGAAAACAGCTTGTTTGCTTCCTCTTTATTGCCCTCACCCAATGTTTTTGAAATAAGTGCACTACCGCCCGATCCAAACATAAAACCGAACGAGCCGAGAACGAGTAACACCGGCATTACAAAGTTTACCGATGCAAAAGGATTCTCTCCGACAAAATTGGAAATAAAAAAACCATCGACAATGCCGTATATCGAGGTGAATACCATCATCAATATGGACGGCAATGTGAATTTTAATAGTTTTTTATATGAAAATTGTTCGGATAACTGTATCTTCATTATCTATTATCCCAATAAGCCTCGATATATGCCTTAACTGAAGGAACTAATGACTTTATTTCACGTCCTGCTGTATTTATCACAAGATCATAGGTCTCACAGTCGCCCCACTTACTATCGGTCAAAAGCTCACGAGTTTGAACCCTTGCTTTGTCGATCTTCTTGATATTGCGTTCCATTTCACGACGGCTAAAATGCTCATCTTTATGAGCATGTGCCTCGCAACGGTCAATTCTCGATTGCATATCCGCACATACAAATATACTAAAAGGATCCTCGTTGGATAAAAGCACATCGGCATTTCTACCTACAATGATACAGTCACGGCCAACGCCTGCAATGCTTTCTATAATTCGTTTTTCCTCTAAAAGTATATTTATTTGAGTGTTATTAACGTTGTTGATAGATGAAAATGAGCGTCTAAAGGTCAAGGACATATTTCTCCACGCTTGATTGTTTAGGGAATGCTCGACATATTTCTCGTCAAGACCTTGGTTGTGTGCAATGGATGCAATTATCTCCTTGTCATAGTAATCAAAGCCCATAGCATCTGCTAAACGCTTACCTAATTCTCTTCCACCCGAGCCGAATTGACGGCTAATGGTAATTATTCTCATACTTATTCTCCTTAGAAAAAATAAAAACAGTCTATATTTTAATATAAGGGTAGACTATATTGCAAGCAAATCAAAGACAATAATATAGGTAAAAATATCCTACTAAGGGCTTAGTTATAAAGAATCATTGCAAGCACTAAGAGTGTTCGGTCATGCTCGTTGTTATTTTTACCGCCTCGTCATACTTGGCTCGTTAACTGTTATAATTAGGGCTGTAAAGATTTGCTATTGTGGTTGGGTTACTCGGAGGTGGTGTCGTCGATGGGATTTTCTCGTGCTTGGCGTTTTTCTTCACGCTCTTCTTTGATTGAAGGAACGAAATGAATAACTGTACGCAAAATGGCGACGCCTATCAAGATTCCTATGCTTAAATAGAATACATATGTTTGGGATAGGAGGAAGGATGCAATAATCGCAAAGAGCAATGCAGGAATCACGCTACCAAGCCAAAATCCGCCCATGGTTTTACACATTGCACCATAATTGGATATCGAATAGTATTTTGATATATATCCAATTATGGAAACGACCATAGGTAATAACAGCCATATAAATATCATTGTGAATAACGCACTACCCATATATAATGCATAATTAACCGCAAGAGATGTTTTATTTGCATTGAAAATGCCAATTGCAAGGTCATCTGCCTCTTGTGCATAGTTGTCACCGCCTACTTCGAGATCAAGCCCCGTATAATAACCGGAAAAGGACATGATCTGTCCATTGTCCGCATGCCAAGCGGCTAAAGCTATATCATTAAGAAAAATAACGTAATTGTCAAATACGCTTGCACCTTCGCTATCAACTGCCAAATATGCGGATAAATAATAATCACGCATGGTCGTTGCCTTTGAATCGTACTTCGTTTCAAAATAAAGCTCGTACACGGCACCGTAGTTATCGCTAACCACACTACCGTCAGTTAGTAATGTTTTAAGAGCCGATTTATTTTCATCTGTTCCATGCTCATTTATAAATGTGACATACGATGCAATGCTTTCTTCTGTAAACACTATCGCATCATCTCCGTATTCACGGTTTTTCGAATACTCTTCTTTTTTTGCATCACTTAATTGTATATATTCGTCATACTCGATAGCAACACCATCTTTGACATAGGTAATCTTACAGTCATTATACAATTTATTATTATCTCTAAGGTCAACTATCACATTATAACCGTTAGTCGAATAAATTTCCTTATCCGCATCAAAAACGAACGAATTTATAACTAAGTCAAGACTGTCATCTACAAAATTGGCTTGTCCGTTTTGGATCTTTATAGATATGGCGTTATCTCCGTCAAATAAGCCTTGATAGAAAGACCTAAATTCGGTAGACTTGTTATAATTGATAGGAAACGTGACATTTGCCATTAAGCACAGCACAGCGTACAATAAAACGATAGCGAGCAAAAAACTTAAGATACCGTTCAAGGCACTTCTCGTTTTGCTTTCATCTGCATATTTTTTATTAAAGAAATTCAAAGTAAAATACTTAAGCCAGTTCATTTATCCTCCGTAAATCACCTTATGATGATTATAGCTTGATCCATACTATAATATAGATTATAACCTAAAAAGCAAATAAAATCAACCTCAAAATATACCCGTTAAGAATACATTTGAATTTAGTGTTTTATTTAATATACAATTTGTCTAAATAATATGAAAAATACACAAATTTTTGCCTACGCGTCACAAAAAAAACGACACGCATTGAGTTTTTCACTCTTATCGTGCCGTTTAAAATCTGTTATTATCGAATTATCTACCGCTCTTTGCAGTTAATCTTGTAATCTTTTTACGAAGCTTTTCGGTATCGTAATCGGCATTTACTCGCCAATCCCAGTTACCGCCAAGAGTCGATGGCTCGTTTATTCTTGCTTCTGCACCAAGGTTCATATAGTCGCCCAAAGGAATGATAACATACTTAGCGATACTATTAAGAGCAAGTCTTATTAATGCATCGGTCATGCTTTCATTAGGACCCTTTTTGCACTCTCTATGGAGACGCCTTTCAGCTTCGCCTCCCTTTTCGAGCAGTTCACACCACTGAGCGGTGGTATGAGAATCGTGCGTTCCCGAATAAACTACACAGTTATCGGTTTCAAACATTCTCGGTAAATACTCGTTATCCTCATTATAGAAAGCAAATTGTAACACTTTCATTCCTGGATATCCTGTCTTAGATAAAACAGCTCTAACATCATCGTCGATCTGACCTAAGTCTTCAGCAATGATCCGTGGATGATTCAATGCTATATTGATTGCTTCAAAAGGCTCTGCGCCTACACCCTTATACCATTTACCGTTTCTTGCAGTCTTATCACCGAATGGAATTCCGTAATAAGCCTCAAATCCACGGAAGTGGTCTATTCTAACAATATCAAATAGATCAATTGACTTACGAACTCTCTCTACCCACCATGCATATTTATTTTTACGCATTCTATCCCAGTCATAGATTGGGTTACCCCATAATTGACCGTCGGGGGAAAATCCGTCGGGAGGACATCCAGCAACGATTGTCGGGTTAAGGTTCTCGTCCAAAAGGAATGTTTTGGGATCGGACCAAACCTCTACGCTATCATATGCAACATAGATAGGCATATCGCCGATAATTTCGATACCCTTAGAATTAGCATAATGCTTGAGTGCTAACCATTGTGTAAAGAATTTATATTGTAGGAATGACCAAAATTCGCTTTCGTTAGCCGTATCCTTTTCGATCTTAGCCATATCTTTACGGAATTTATATTCAGGCTCCCAGTTATCCCAAGAAACATAGTTATGCTTGACCTTTAATGCCATGAATATTGAATATTCCTTAAGCCAAGAGCGTTGGTCGTGTTTAAAGCAATTATAATCATAGGAATTGACATCGAACCTTTCGAATGCTTTACGTAGCAATTTAATTCTTTCGATGAACATATATCCGTAATCGATTCTATCGGTATCATGCTCTGCTCCCTTTAATTCCTCGTCGGTGATTAAGCCTTCGCTATGCAATGTAGGTAAGTCGATATAATACGGACTACCTGCAAATGCTGACGGAGACTGGTAAGGTGAATCACCGTAAGAAGTAGGATTAAGGGGTAATACCTGCCAATAATATTGTTCGGTATCATACAATAGATCGATAAATTTTCTTGCTTGTTCACCCATTGTACCTATACCGTACGGTGAGGGCAATGATGCTAACGGCATTAGAATTCCGGCTTTTCTCATTTCGATATCTCCTATAATTATTCTATTTAACTAATAATGATCTACCTGTCATTTCGGCAGGCTTTTCGATACCCATTACATCGAACAAAGTAGGAACAATGTCGGCAAGAATTCCACCATCTGCCAAGTGTGCGTCCTTATTTTCGTTATCAAGTAAAATCAAGGGCACGGGGTTTGTGGTGTGTGCAGTAAAAGGCTTACCGTCCTCTGTGAACATAATATCGGCATTACCGTGATCAGCAGTAATCAAAGCCATACCGCCCATTTCTAAAATCACCTTAGATAGCTTGTCTACGCATTCGTCTACGGTATCTACAGCCTTAACGGCGGCATCCATAACGCCTGTATGACCAACCATATCGCAGTTAGCGAAGTTAAGGACCATTAGATCGTATTTACCCGAACGGATAAGCTCGATTGCTTTATCGGTTACCTCGTATGCACTCATTTCGGGTTGCATATCGAAGGTTGCAATTCTTGGAGACGGAATAAGCACTCTATCCTCGCCCTCGTTGACAAGCTCGACTCCGCCATTGAAGAAGAATGTTACGTGTGCATATTTTTGAGTTTCGGCAATTCTTAATTGTTTCAATCCGAGTTTAGAAACATATTCACCAAAGGTGTTTGTATATACAGCAGGACGGAATGCAACATCCCACCCTGTAAATGTTTCGTCATATTGAGTAAAACCTACAAAATAAGGAGCTACCCAACCGCCCTTTCTCTCAAAGCCGTCGAAGTCTTCATAGATGAAGCTTCTTGTAATCTCCCTTGCTCTGTCAGGACGGAAGTTGAAGAATATGATGCTGTCGCCATTTTTAATATTTCCTATAGGAGCACCATTGTCGTCAACTATAACGCTCGGTAAAACAAACTCGTCGGTTACGCCGTTTTCATAACTAGTTTGCATAAGAGTTTCTGCATTCTTGAATGGAATACCTTCGCCGTTAACAAGCATATCATATGCTTTATTAACTCTATCCCATGCAAAATCTCTATCCATAGCGTAGAATCTACCGGTAACATCGGCAATCTTACCAACGCCGATCTCAGCCATTTTAGCTTCAAGATCACGGATAAAGCCCAAGCCACTTGTCGGAGATACATCTCTGCCGTCCATAAAGCAGTGAACAAATACATCCTTTAAGCCCTGTCTTTTAGCAAGCTCGAGCAAAGCATAAAGGTGTGTGATATGGCTATGAACGCCACCATTTGAAAGGAGTCCGAATAGGTGCAAAGCCTTACCGTTAGACTTAGCATGCTCGCAAGCCTTGACCAAAGCTTGATTCTCAAAGAATGTACCCTCGTTGATATCCTTAGTAATTCTTGTCAATTCTTGGTACACGATTCTACCTGCACCGATATTGAGGTGTCCTACCTCAGAGTTACCCATTTGACCGTCGGGAAGACCTACATTAAGACCGCTTGCACCGATTAATGTATTGGGATACTCGGAAAAAATCTTATTTAAATGCGGAGTTCCGCTCTTAGCGATGGCATTACCCTCGGTATTTTTATTGATACCGAAGCCATCCATAATAATTATAGAATAAAATCTCTTTTTCATAAAATACCTAAAAATTGTCGGCATCCCCCTAAAGCGGAGTCAGCCGACATTTCGATTTAAAAATTAATAGTTAACAACCTTAGAAAAGTCTTCAGCCTTGAGGGAAGCACCACCGATCAAACCGCCGTCGATCTCGGGCATTGCCATAAGTTCAGCTGCGTTAGAAGGCTTCATGCTACCGCCGTATTGAATACGAACTTTCTCGCCACACTTTTCACAATACATTTCTTTCAAACAGTCACGGATGATCTTAATTGTATTATTAGCATCCTCTGCTGTAGCGGTTTTACCTGTACCGATAGCCCAAACAGGTTCGTAAGCTATGACTATATTGTCCAATTCTTCGTGAGGAACACCTGCTAAACCGATTTTGGTTTGACGACGTACGACCTCGGGAGTGATACCGGATTCTCTTTCGTTGAGCAATTCGCCTACGCAAAGGATGACCTTTAATCCCTTAGCCAAAGCAGCCTTCACACGAAGATTAACGGTTTCGTCGGTTTCACCAAAGTATTGTCTACGTTCGCTATGTCCGATGATAACATATTCAACACCGAGTTCCTTGAGCATATCTGCGGTAATCTCGCCTGTATATGCACCCTTTTCAGCCCAGTGAACATTCTCAGCACCGACCTTGATGTTGGAGCCGTTACAAGACTCAACTGCTGCTTGAAGAGATGTGTACGGAGCGCATACTACTACATCGCATTGTGCATCTGCAACCAAAGGCTTAAGCGCATTGATTAAAGACTTGGTTTCAGCGATATTATTATTCATTTTCCAGTTACCTGCAATGATTGGTTTTCTCATTATATATTTCTCCTTTTGCAATATTCGATTTTTAGAGATTATTTATTATTTAAGCACTCGATACCGGGAAGCACCTTACCCTCTAACAATTCGAGAGAAGCACCGCCACCGGTCGAAATGTGAGTCATTCTCGAAGCATAACCGAGTTGAGTTACAGCTGCAGCACTGTCGCCGCCACCGATAATGGTGATAGCGTCGGATTCAGCCAAAGCGGACGCAATAGCCTTTGTTCCTACAGCGAAGTTAGGCATTTCGAATACGCCCATAGGTCCGTTCCAAACGATAGTTTGAGCACCCTTAAGAGCGTCGCTAAACAAAGCAACTGTCTTAGGTCCGATATCAACGCCTTCCCAACCGTCGGGAATGCCACCCTCGGAAACCTTTCTGTTAGCATCGTTGTCGAATGCGTCTACAACTACTGTATCGATAGGAAGTAAGAATTTGATACCCTTAGCTGCTGCCTTATCCATTAATTCCTTAGCAAGGTCGACCTTATCAAGTTCACACAATGAATTACCAACGGGTTTACCCATAGCTTTGAAGAAGGTATATGCCATACCGCCACCGATGATTAATGTATCTACCTTGTCGATAAGATTGGAAATAACGCCGATTTTATCGGAAACCTTAGCACCGCCAAGAATAGCTACAAAGGGACGCTTAGGTTCTTCGATAGCCTTACCCATAACATTGAGTTCTTTTTCGATGAGGAAGCCTGCAACAGCAGTCTTAATATATCCGTATTGAACAACACCTGCAGTAGATGCATGTGCTCTATGAACGGTACCGAAAGCATCGCTTACATAGATGTCGCCGAAGCGAGCAAGCTTTTCAGCGAAGGCTTGATCATTCTTAGTTTCTTCCTTATAAAAGCGAAGGTTTTGTAATAATACGCATTCGCCGTCCTTACATGCATTAACGGCAGCCTCTGCTTGCTCTCCGATAACATCGTTAACGAAGGTGACCTTACCGTCTAAAAGCTCATTGAGTCTATTAGCAACGATTTCGAGAGAACACTTATCCATCGTTTCCTTACGAAGCTGATCATCACTCTTTTCAGCATCGGCGGGCTTGATCTTTTTACGGTCTATTACATCGTTAAAGATATTGAAGGGTCTACCCAAGTGAGAGCATAAAATTACTTTTGCACCGTTTTCCATCAAATACTTAATGGTAGGAAGTGCACCGTTGATTCTGGTCTCGTCGGTGATTTTACCTGATTTTACGGGAACATTGAAGTCACATCTGACTAAACATTTTTTACCTTTTACATCAATATCCTTTATCGTTAATTTTTCCATTTGTTTTAAGTCTCCTTTAACAAAATATTTTTATTATCAAACGGCAAAATACCGTTACACGCTATTCTAATTATATACTATTAATTTAATAAAGTAAAGT
>CAZUET010000063.1:0-10499 GCA_964619685.1 uncultured Christensenellaceae bacterium | reverse complement strand
CCCCAGAGTTTGGGATGCAAGCGGTCACACCGCAAGTTTTTCCGATCCTAAAATGGATTGTAAGTCATGTAAGAGCCGTTTTAGAGCAGATACCCTCATTTCAGAGCATGGAAAAGGTGATGTAAATCCCGATCTCATGACCAATGAGGAAATGGAAAAATATATTGAAGATCATCATATAAACTGCCCTCGTTGCGGTAATCACAACTGGACAAATATTCGTCAATTCAATATGATGTTCTCGACCTCTCGTGGCGTTACAGAGGGTGGTCAAGATATTATCTACCTACGCCCCGAAACAGCACAAGGCGAATATGTCAACTTCCTAAATGTTCAGCGTACCTCTCGTGCAAAGGTTCCTTTCGGAATCGCTCAGATCGGTAAATCTTTCCGTAACGAGATCACTCCCGGTAACTTCATTTTTAGAACAATTGAATTTGAACAAATGGAGCATCAATTATTCTGTAAAGCAGAGGATTCGGAGCGTTTCTATCATGAGTATAAGCAAAAAGCTTGGGATTTCGTTATTTCCTTGGGCTTCAACCCCGACGAATTACGCTTCCACGATCATGATAAGCTCGCTCACTATGCAAAGGCCGCTTGTGATATCGAATACCTATTCCCAATCGGTTGGAGTGAATTGAACGGCATTCATAACCGTACCAACTATGACCTCAGCCGTCATCAAGAGTATTCCGGTAAAAGCATGCTCTACTTAGATCCCGTTACTAATGAGAAATATATTCCAAGCGTTGTCGAATACTCGATCGGTTGCGACAGATTATTGCTCGCTTGCCTATGCGACGCTTACGACGAAGAAACGCTCGAGGGCGGTGATACAAGAGTTGTTATGCACTTCCATCCGTTCATTGCTCCTTATAAAGTTGCTGTCCTTCCTTTACAAAAGAATCTTTCCGAAAAAGCAAAGGATATCTATAAGCAATTATCTAAGAAGTTCATGTGCGTATATGACGAAGCCGGTTCTATCGGTAAGCGTTACCGTAGACAAGATCAATCGGGTACACCTTTCTGTGTTACCATCGATTTCGATACATTAGAAAACAGTACAGTTACATTGCGTGACAGAGATTCAATGGAACAGATAAGACTATCCGTAGATGAAGTAGTCGATTTCGTTCAAAAGAAATTGGAGTTCTAATATAACCAAATAAAGGAGATGCCTAAATGTTCGACCCCATAGTCATGCTATCCGAATTGACGCTTGAGGAAAAGTCAAGCCTTATCAGTGGCTTGTACTTTTGGACGACTAAGCCGATTGAAAGGTTAGGCATCCCTGCTATAACAATGACAGACGGTCCGCACGGATTGCGTAAGGAATTCGGTGCCGATTCGGGTAAAGGCGGACTAAATATTATGAAGGGCAGTGAGTTTGCTACATGCTTTCCACCTGCCGTAGCAATGGCAAGCTCTTGGGATGTCGATCTCGTTAAGCAAGTCGGGGGGGCTATTGCCGAAGAAGCTAAGGATCAAAAGGTTTCCACTGTATTGGGACCCGGTATCAATATAAAAAGATCACCCTTATGCGGTAGAAATTTCGAGTATTACTCGGAAGACCCATTTCTCACCGGACAAATGGCGACATCGTTTGTAGAAGGTGTTCAATCAGAGGGCGTTGGTACATCTTTGAAGCATTTTGCATGTAACAATCAAGAGTATAACCGAATGTCTATAGACTCCGTTATCGACGAAAGAGCCTTTAGAGAAATATATCTTTCTGCTTTTGAAGAAGTAGTCAAAACGGCTAAGCCTCAACAGATAATGGCTTCATATAACCGTGTTGACGGTGTATATGTTAGCGAAAATAAGAGATTACTGACCGATATATTGCGTAATGAATGGGGCTTTGACGGACTTGTCGTTTCCGATTGGGGTGCCGTCAGCGATAGAGTCGAGGGTATAAAAGCCGGTCTTGATCTACAAATGCCCGGTACAAAGGGCGTACACGATAAACTTGTCCTTAATGCAGTTTTAGACGGAAGGTTAAGTGAGTCAGATCTCGATAAAGCGGTGCTTAATGTACTAAATTACGTCAACAACTGTGCCGATAGTAAGGTTCATGACTACAAAGCCGATTATGATAAGCATCATATGCTATGTAAGCTAATGGGTACGCATTCGGCAGTACTCTTGAAAAACGAGAGCAATGTACTCCCTCTAAAGGATACCGATGACATAATAATCGTCGGTAAACTTGCGGAAAGCTGTCGTTATCAAGGTTCGGGTAGCAGTAGAATCGCTTCAAGAAAGCCGATAAGTATAATAGACGCATTTAAACAAAACGGTCATAGCATTGATTATGTAGAAGGCTATACACTAACTAAGGACGGTTTTAATAAAAAGTTACTTAATGAGGCTGTCAAAAAGGCTCGTAATAAACAAAAAATAGTTGCTGTTATCGGTCTTACCGATGTTTACGAAAGCGAGGGCTTCGATAGGTCGCATATAAACATTCCCGAAGGTCAGATCAAATTACTCGGCGAGCTTAGTAAACTCGACGGTGATTTGATAATAGTGCTTCAATGCGGTTCGCCTGTAATTATTCCCGAAAAGGATAATGCAAAAGCAATTCTTAATACTTATCTGCTTGGCGAGGCTGTAGGAGAAGCAACATATGAGCTTTTATACGGCTTAGTAAATCCGTCGGGTAAACTGGCAGAAACATTTCCCGAATCGCTTAACAACTGTATTTCAAATAAGTACTTCCCAATGGGACCGAGAACGGTGGAATACCGTGAATCAATCTATGTTGGCTATAGATACTTTGACAGTGCAAATATATCACCTGCATTTCCTTTCGGTCACGGATTATCGTATACCGAATTCGAATATCGGAACGCTAAAAGCGATACCGTATTCAACAAGGGTGATACACTAACAGTTTCTGTCGATATTAATAATATCGGGCAGTATGACGGAGAAGAGGTCATACAGCTATATGTTCGTCATAAAAACTCACCTATTTTTAAGGCGGTTAAGGAGCTTAAATCGTTCCGTAAGGTGTTCATTAATAAGGGCGATACTGTAACAGTCAAGCTTACTCTCGACGATAGATCTTTTGCCTACTACAATACCGACATTAACGATTGGAGCATCCTTTCGGGCGACTATGAGTTGCTAATAGGCTCATCGTCAAGAGATATTCGTATAAGCATTCCAATAAAAGTCATAGGCGACGATATGCCGATACCCGATATAAACGGACTCGATGCATACTATAATATTGCAAACGTGGACGAGATTCCAAAGGATCAATTCGAACGCCTATTCGGTAGACCGCTACCCTCTAACGAGCCTTATAAAAAGGGTGAATTTACAATGAATACCACCATTGGTGAAGCATCATTCACCGGGCTTGGTAAATTCATATTGAGAATCGCAAAAATTGCAAGTAAATTTATGGCAAGCGATTCACTTAATTCCGAAATGATAGTTCGCTCTGTCGAAGCCTTGCCACTAAGGGGTTTATGTGGATTTTCGGGCGGAGTATTATCAATGTACTCGATTGACGGATTGGTCGATATGTTTAACGGAGTCAAAGGCGGATTTAAAAAATTTGCTGACGGCTTCAAAAAGAAAAATAAATAATTAATGCTCGAAATATCGAGCAAGGAGATAATTATGACTCTACAAGATTTAAAGAAAGCAAAAATCGTTGCAATGAAAGCGCACGATAATGACGTAGTAAAGGGCTTAAATGTAGTAATTTCATTGCTCATGGTCCAAGAAAAAAGCGGTAATGGCGAATTGACCGATGCTGATGTTACTAATGCCATTCGTAAGGCTATGAAAGAGCTTAAAGAGGAGCGTGAAGGCTTTATTAAGGCTAACAGAACGGATGAGGTCGAATCATTAACTAACCAAATTGCCGCTGTCGAGGCTTACCTTCCTAAACAGCTTACCGCAGATCAGATCAAGGATATCATTCTTTCGTTAGAGGATAAATCTGTTCCTTCTGTAATGCGTCACTTCAAGGCTAACTATCCGGGTACCGTCGATATGAAGCTTGTCGGCGAAATTCTTAAATCAATCTAATGATCGAACTTGATTGCAATAAAAAAGCACTCGATTTCGCAAGAGAAAACGCAAATCCCGATAGTTATATCGAATTTTACGGCGGAATTATTAAGTATGGTAGGTTCTTTGAGCTTATCGATCGTCTTTCATACAATTTGATAGACCACGGTATCAAAAAAGACGAGGTCGTTACAATTGCAATGCCTAACTGTCCGCAGTTAGCTATGCTTATATACGCCCTTTCTAATATCGGTGCCGTTGCAAGTATGATCTCACCGCTGATTTCGGAAAAGCAAATCCTCGATATCATGACAAGGACCTCAAGCAGTAGATTATTCATTTCTACTATCACAGCAGGCGAATTCAATTCGGTGGAAAAAATCAGAGTTGATTTCAGTCATTTCGCAGGAACTATCCAAAGGATCTTTTTATCCAAACAGCGTGTTGCTAATGACGGAATTCCTTTTGAAAAGGTCTTTCTAAAAAGAAATAGGCGCGTACGTGCATTGCCCGATGTCAACCCTTCAAAAACCGCATTTCATCTAAATAGCGGTGGTACGACAGGCGAGCCTAAGACGGTAATGCTATCACAAGTCGCTGTAAATACATCCGCATTCTATATCATCAACAATCTTGATGAAAACGGTTATACGCTACCTGTAAATGCTAACGCTCTATATGTTTTACCAATGTTTTACGGTTATGGATTAAGCGTGTTTCATACACAAATATCTTGTTCCTTTAATCAAATCGTCCGTACAAAATTTAGACCTAAGGATATAGTCAAGGATTTATCAAAGCATAATGTAGAGGTTATGTTCGGCGTACCCGTAATGTTCAAAAAGATGCTTGCAACAGGTAAGTTTAACAGCGAATTGCAACAGAAGCTATCTGTTTGCTACTCGGGCGGAGAAAAGCTTGCTTTACCGTTACAGGAAGAATTCAAAAAAGCATTCCCGTCATCTATCATTCTTGAGGGCTACGGACTTAGCGAAGCTGTGGCTGCATTCGTTTCTCAAAGCAGAATGTACTTCAAGGAAGCCTCTTGCGGAAGAATTTTCGGACCTATCAAAATCGAAGCCTTTGATAGTGAAAACGAGCTTCCAAGAGATACTGACGGCGAAATTTGCGTTTGTACTCGTTCTATGATGAACGGTTACTACAACGATCCCGTCAATACCGCTAAGGTCATTTTCGAGCATAACGGAGAAAAATGGTTAAGAACGGGCGACTACGGTCGAGTTGACAGCGACGGATTCGTTTTTCTATCATCCCGTATCAAAAACATCATCAAGCGCAAGGGTATAAACATATTCCCTTCACAAATAGAAGCTTGTATAAGCGAACTTGAATTCATAAAAGATGTAGTCGTATTTGGATATAAGGACAATCAGGATATTGAAAGAATTGCTACTGCCGTTGTTCTCAAGGACACATCTGTCTCAGGCGTTGAAGAAAAGATAAAAGCATATGTCAAGGATAAATTGTCGGTTTTAAGTTGCCCCGAATATATCCTTATCGAAGATAGACTGATGCTAACAACGGTGGGCAAGGTAAATACACTATTATTAATAGATAAAATAAAAAATAAATTTGGATCAAGTGATCCAAAAAATTAATATTTGAGAGGATTTTAAAAATGCACGAAGAAACTTCAGACCCTTACAGTAACACACACTGTTATTACTCACTAAGTGCAAATAAGGAGGTAACTCTATGAATTATGCACTTAACATAACTATAATGGTCGTGTGCCTTATGTTTTCAGCCTTTTTCTCGGCTTCGGAAACCGCTTTTACGTCGGTAAACAGAGTCAAGATTAAAACACTTGCATCGGACGGCGATAAAAAAGCCAAAAAAGTTGAAAAAATAATCGAAAAATACGATAAGATGCTATCCGCTGTGCTTATCGGTAATAATATCGTCAATATCACACTGTCGACAATATCCACCCTCGTTTTCGTGGCTGCTTTGGCAGAAAATATCGGAGATGATATGGCTGCTACCGTTTCAACCATTGTTTCAACTGTAGTCGTATTGATATTCGGTGAGGTCGTTCCTAAGAATATCGCTAAGGAATTTCCTGAATCGTTCTCAATGGCCGTAGCACCCTTCATAAGCCTATTGATGATAATTTTCACCCCGTTTTGTGCATTCTTTAGTGCAATTAAAAAGGGATTAGGTAAGGTCTTTAAATCAAAGGAAAATAACGGGTTTACCGAAAATGAAATCCTTACTATCGTCGACGAGGCAGAAAGCGTTGGCGGTATCAAGGAAGAAGAAGGTCAACTCATTCGTTCGGCTATCGAATTTATCGACTGTACAGCAGGCGAAATTCTTACTCCAAGGGTGGATGTTGTTGCTGCACCTATCACTATCTCGTCGAATGATCTTGCGGAATTGATCGCAGAATCTGGCTTCTCACGTATCCCCATATATGAGGATACCGTCGATAATATTATAGGTGTAATTCACGAAAAGGACTTCTATAGCGAAATCAATAACACCGATAGAAATATTCGTGAGATAATGAAACCCCCCGTATATACGGTCGAATCTATCAAAATAAGCGAATTGCTGAAACTTCTACAAAAGAATAAGGTACATATCGCAATAGTAACCGATGAATTTGGCGGTACACAAGGTATAGTAACGCTTGAGGACATCCTCGAAGAGTTAGTTGGCGAAATCTGGGATGAAACAGACGAATTGGAGGAAAACTATATTCAGGTTTCGGATACGCAGTATTCACTTCGTGGCGATGCAGAAATCGATGTTCTACACGATCTATTCGATATCGATACCGACGAATTCGATGCTACTACTATTGGTGGTTTTATTAACGAACTTAGTGGAAAAATGCCCCGAGAAGGTGCATCTGTTATATATCAAAATCTTAAGCTCACCGTTAATAAAGTATCAAGACGCCGTATAATGGAAGTTAGACTCGATGTCCTTCCTAAGGAAGAGGATGAAGAGTAAAAACTCGCCAATTTTGAGTATCGTTCAACTGTTCCTAATATAAAAACCTAAATAAATTAAAATTCGTTCGGACAAAATGGTCAAAAGTATTTGTATATTTCCAATCCGTATGATATAATAATCGTATACTATTAAAGGAGTGTAATGTTATGGCAAGAGTTATTAATTCTGACTGTGTTTTATGCGGTACTTGTAAAGAGCAATGCCCCGTTGGTGCTATCAGCGAAGGTGAAAACACCTGTGTTATCGATCCTAACGAGTGCATCGATTGCGGAGTTTGCGAATCCGTATGTCCCGTTGGCGCTATCAACGAGCAATAGTTTTAATTAATTTTTCGGTCTAACCGATCAAAAAAGAAGCCTTGACGCATTGTCAAGGCTCTTTTTTTACCCATTTCCTCGATTATAAATATCTTCTATATGCTAAAAAAGGACAAGCCGAAATGGCTTGTCCGTGTGGTTGTGAATCAATAGCTTGACAGTGGTGGCTTCGATTATTAGAAGCGATAGCGTCTCCTGAATCCAAATTCATCATCATCATTGTCTTCGTTCTTTACCCTCTTTGACGGATCGTAACTGTATTTGTCAGATGTAAAGCTTTCAACATGAATTGGGGTAAACTTCTTCAAGCCGTCTGCTATCAATCTATCGGCAAAGGTACCTTGTTCTGCAAGTATATAGCTACGAATAAACTGCGACATTATTACAGGCATTCCATATCTCAATGTTATTATTTGTCCCGGCTTAATATCATTAAGGGAGCTTACAGGAATCAAGGGAACCTCGCTTACCGAATTATCGGTAGTGGATAATCTTGAAGACAACGAAGGTACTGTATGCTTACCGCAAGCTTGAGAGAATGTACATCTCGTTTCTATATTGGTAGAGCCTAAGAACACTTGCGAACAGTTATCAAGAATTATAGTGGATATTTGCTGTCCATAATTATTGATAAGCTGATTATATGACTGTAAAACTATGTGGAACCAAATATTTCTCGATCTTGCAGTGGATACCTTGTTTTCAAAATCCTTAATAGTAGGTATGTTACCAAATTCGTCAAGCAAGAAATGCAATGGTCTATGGTATGTTCCGTCTTCCACTCTTTCAAGAACCTGTCTATATACCCAGTCTACAAACAAGCTTGCAATAGTAAAATCGCTCTTTTCATAGTCACGGGTGATAAGGAATATCGCAAAAGGCTTATCGGGATCCTTGAACATATCTATGGTATGTCCGCAGGTCAATGCGAAAATGTGCCCTTGGAACCAATCCTTAACTGCGCTGTCAAATACACCGCAGTAGCTACGCATTGTGTTAGGTGCGTTATCAAGAGCGGTTGCCATAAATCTCTTAGCCTTTTCACTCTTATTCTTGATAAAAGAAAGCTCTCTTAAAGTGGAATCGTTAGCCAATACGGGTATTTTGATAGCGTTATAATACTCATACATGGTTCTAAAATTCATATGGTCACGAGTGAAGCCTGAATTTGGATCAGTTGCTTCCTCGAGCATACATTGGATGACACCCTTTAAAAGGTCCTGTGCACCATATTCCCATGATTTATCATGATTACTTTGAACGACAATCATCATATGGACATACTGATTTATAAGACTGTCTATAGATGCCTCATAGCTATCCTTTTCGTATGCGATATATTCGTCAAAGGCTTGCTCGCTAGGGAACACCATACCCTTATATGTGAAAAATATGCTTGCGTCACGGAATTGTTCATCGGTACCGACCTTCTCCAAACCGTCATCTCTAAACTTACCTGAATAGCATTGATAATCTCTACCGCACTCTAAAAGTTCCATCTGCTTATCATACATTTCTAATAACGGATCCCATTTGTCCGTTCTTGTAAGATTCTTAAAATTAAGTACAAATGTATTGTAGCCCTGTGCTTTAAGATGGCGTGCGTTGTGATCGAAAAGTTCGCCCTTAGGGTCGGTTACAAATAAGCTCGGCTTGTTCTTTTGAGATGAGATCGCTCTAAGCTGAGGCTCTACGCATCCGGTGGTCTTACCGCATCCTGTCGAACCAATATATACCTCATGAGCGTTGGGTAAGTAGTAATAACGCAACTCGCATTGCTTCTTTTCTTCGTCGGTCAAGCCGTCATATTGCTCAACGGTAATACGTCTTCCATCGGGAAGAACAAAGTCACTCGCAAAAGGATATCCGTTAACCTCGGTTTTTGGAAGGTCCTTATACATTACTGTGGTAACATTAGCATTGGAGCATAACTCCGAATAATCCATTATAGTGGCATTTTCGAGATTTTGCTCTATATATTCTCTTCTAATCTTCTCTAAAAACGATTCTTGCATATACTATCTCCTTAAAATCCTACCTTGTTGCGGTGATATGAGCTGTGAGTTAGATCCTTCCACTCCTTCTTTTCGTAGTTATTGATGAAATACATTCTCTTTTCCTTAGTCAATGCAGGCAATGTAATTGCTTCTATAAATGACAAATCGATATCGAAATGCTTGTACGCATATACAATATCCTGCTTGATTGATGAAATGCACGCATATAATTCAAGTGCACGATCAGAATAGTGGTCAAATTCTTCTCCGTCAAGAACGGTTATACCCTCGACTAAGAATCGTGTTAATAGTTCGGCAACCTCATAATATACAGCCGATTCCTCTTTATTATCAAGCAATGAATACACATATCCTAAATAATATGCAGAAGGAATATCTCCCCAATATACGCATTGGGTCAATCTCTTAGCTGCAATTTTAAGATTCTTATCTACTCCGATGCCCAATGCATAAAGAATACCCATTTGTCTTGTGGCTATGATATTACCGCCACCGCTCGTTATCTCAATCTTGGCTGCACGAACATTCGATTGATATGTCTTATAGTGCGAATAATCGTACCAACCATTATTGATGTCGGCGTTTCTCGATTCTTGAACAATGCTCTGAAGTTTTATCAATACATCACCCTTGATATCGAATAATACATTCTCATCAGAATAGCACTCACCATACTGTCTTGCACTATATACTGCTTGCTGATCTGTCGTTAGGGCTAAGGATGATAATTTATTAAGAACAACATCAATGCATTCATCAATAAAGGAATCGCTAAGACGGTATGCCTTACCGATAAATTCGATAATCTTACTCATTTCACGATCGTATTCCTCTGTCTTTGCATTGGACATGATCGTGGTGGATAAAACCATATTGTAAAATGTCTCATAATTCGAAAAAATCTCTTTCATTATATATCTCCTTATGCCGGTTTTTTGTTTCTGTCGATAGTGCTATATTATTATAACTGTAAAATCCATTTTTTGCTACATAATTAGTGAAAAAGTTAAAAATTTTTTCATTTTCAATGTGTGGTTAATGTTTATGTTACATTTATTGTGTGCGATAACCATAAGCATTCAACTTTTTCCATCATTTTTTTTGAGTATTGACAGCTTTTTATTTATTTTGTATAATATAATAG
>CAZUET010000062.1:0-10587 GCA_964619685.1 uncultured Christensenellaceae bacterium | reverse complement strand
AATTAAAATGATATTAAAAGAATGCCCGTTTTTTTACTGCTCATCAAAAATAGTTGAAAAAAGGGCATTTTTTTTGAAAAAACATATTGACAATAGGGGGAATTAATGCTATATTATTACCGCAAAACTATAAGGAGTTAAAAACCATGTCTGTTCAATTTATTAGTAAACACGGAGATATTGAATTATATCGTCTTTCCGACGGAAACTCATATGCTGAAATCATTACTTATGGCGCAAGAATCCATAAGCTTTGTGTTCCCGATAAGAACGACGTTCTTCAAGATGTTGTTCTTGGCTATAATACCCCTGAGGAATATGTTGGTGATGGCGGTTATTTTAATGCTTGCGTAGGCAGAGTTGCTAACAGAATAGGAAATGCGGAGTTTACCATTGACGGTATTACCTATAAGCTCAATGCTAACGAAAAAGGCAATCAGCTTCATGGCGGATTTGAAGGCTTTGACAAAAAGAATTTTGACGCTCAAATAGATGGTGAAATCTTAAGATTGACTTATCTATCAAAAGATGGAGAAGAGGGTTATCCAGGCAATGTTTGGATTACAATAGAGTACTCTTTCCATAACAATAGCTTAAAGATCAGATACTTTGCTAAGAGCGATAGAAAAACTCACTGTAACCTTTCCAATCACGCATATTTTAATTTGAACGGCGATTGCAAAGATATTACCAAGCACCGCTTGACAATTAAGGCTTCTGCACTTACCGATGTTAATGAAGAATTGATACCTACCGGTAATATTGTAAATGTTGATGGTACATGCTATGATTTCCGTACGCCCCACACCATTGGCGAGCGTATCGATACCGATGATAGATTAATGAATATCGGTGGAGGTTACGACTTTAACTATGTTTTAGATAAAACAAATGGTCCTGTCGCTACAGTAGAAGCAGATGTAAGCGGAATTGTAATGAATGTATATACCGATATGCCGTGCGTACAATTTTATAGTGGTAACTTCCTTAACGGTGGCATGGGTAAGACGATATATAATAAACATTGCTCTTTTGCTATTGAAACACAGGGCTATCCTAATGCATGTAATATTGAAAGCTTTCCAAGCACAATTATCGACGGTGAAGGTTATTCAAGCGAAACAGTTTACGAATTTACCGTCAAGTAATAAAAAATAGGCTGTTTGATATAAAAAACTGCGGTTGATTAGTTTACAAATCGCCTCATTATCCATATAATATATGAAAATAAAAAGGAGGAATAATATATGGGAAAATATAAGCTATGTCCTCGATGCGAACTAAATTATATTTTAGAAGAATTAGAATACTGTGATGTGTGCAGTGAAGAATTGAAGGGTATACTATCTAATGATCTCGATCTTGATGACGAATACTCAAAGATCTGTCCTCGCTGTCATGTAAATTATATAAGCGAAGATCAAGAATACTGTGAATCTTGTAGAGCTGATTTGGAGAAGTTAAATTCCATGCACGAAAGTGAAGCATCTGCTTGGAATGATTCAACAAGTGAGTCCGCTCTTGGTAACACTAATGACATTGACGAAGATGAGGCAGATGACGACGATGATATCGTTATGTCCGATGACGATTTCCTCGATGACGATGATGACGATTCATTATCATTTGACGATGAAGAGGAAGATGATCCTATAGGAAAAGAATTAGGTGACGATGACGAAGATTCCGAGAATAAGGAAGACGATCTCGATCTTGACGATGATGATCTTGATTTCGACGACGAAGAAGATGATGACGATGATGATCTCGATTTCGACGACGAAGAAGATGACATAGAATAATTACTAACATAAAAACACCCGTTTGTATTTGATACAAACGGGTATTTTATTGACCTTTACACTCGATATAATCTTGAATTGTCTTAGCGGCTTCTTGCCAACCATAGCAAACCACCGCCTTATAACCTTCGTCATTAAGGCTTTCTATCCATTTTATCTGATTTGATGAAGGCTTATTGCCTTTAATCTTCATTTCAACATATAAGCCGTGATATTTACCGTTAGAAACAGGCAAACATATGTCTGGAACACCCGATTTTACGCCTTCAGCTTTAAGTCTTCCGGCAGTTCCCTTGCTTCTTGCACCGCCGTTAGGAATATGATAGAGCAGAGAAAGCTTGGGATAATGACGGCTCATTACCTCAGCCCATTGAAATAATGCTTGTTGTTCTTCGCTTTCACTGCCTTGAAAAAAGTTACTCATATTAATACATCCTAAATAATGTTGATAAAATAAATATATCGTATTTTATAAAAAAAATCAAGACTTTAGTCCGTTTTTATCAAAATTAGTATGACAGCGGACAGCACATCCCAGTATAAAAAGATAAATGACATAGCGCACAAGAAATCACCACTGAGAATTTGATTGTGGTAAATCGTCCTTTTAATATGTATTTATTCTTTTTTCAGGAACTAATTATTATTTATAGTATTTTGATATAATTGAACCATTTCTTTGAGAAGATCTACATAATTAAAGTCCTTATTATAGGCAATGTTTATTTCTCGCATCATGCTAAGATTTTCGATAGGTAAAATGGCTAACTTACCTTTCTTTGCGTCCTTAATACAAACACTGCGTGGTAATATGGATATACCGAGATTCTTACGAACAAGCTCTTTAATTGTAGATACATTATCAACTTCAAGAGCGACATCAAAATTATCAATAGTTTCATTGATGCTGATCAAGGTTGCCTCGAACAGCTGTCTTGTTGCTGACGATGGAAGCCTAAGTATCATGCTTTCTTTTTTCAATTCTTCCAAGGTGACCATTGAATGCTTACTCAAAGGATTTTCATTTCCAAGCACACAAACAAGATAGTCGGTATCAAGCATGCAATAGTTAAGTTTATTACTTAATCTTTTTCCTTCTACGATTGCTAAGTCAAGCTCATAATTTGATAACATTTCATAAAGATTATTTATAGTATCCGTAATTATCGTTATCGTTATATGCGAATACATGCTCACATATTTTGCTAAGATCTCAGCGATTGTATTGTTTTCGGATGAGTGCGTTATTCCTATACGAAATCTTGTAACATGCTTTTGCTCATCCTTAAGTTTAGCCAGCATTTTGTCATACAAAGCCTTTAAACGTCGCGCATATGTGACAGCAATCTCCCCTTCTTTTGTAAGTTTACACTCACCTTTACCTCTAATAATAAGTTTTGCATTACACTCGCTTTCTAATTGAGTAATATGATTACTTATAGCCGGCTGTGTGAGTGACAATATTTGCGCCGCACGAGTAAAGCTTTTACATTCAGAAACAACAAGCAATGTTTCTAATCTAACATCTAACATCTCTATCTCCTAAAAATAAATTTTATTTATGCATTCACAAAAAGTTATAATTTGACTTTATGTTTGTTTGGTACTATTATATCACCTGCCAAGACAAATTGCAATAGGCAAAATGATAAAAATATGAAATATCTTTTCCATTTTATTAAGTTTAATAAATGGAAGCGATCTGATAGTATAAGCATTTTAAAGCTGTTATTCGTATTCAGCTCGTACATCGGGTAAACTTAGAACCATTGCACACATCTTCTTGGTAATCTACGAAAACATTATCACATATGGGATATTGGGAGGTAAATAGATAAAATGTTAGATAGCTTATATGAAAAACTGAGTGTGCAGTCCGATGTGGCTGTCACCGTCATTGCTGTAGCCATTATGATGCTATGCGGATTCTTAATGACCCGCATAACAAAGCTTTTGAAACTTCCCAATGTTACCGCTTACATAGTCGCAGGTATACTTATCGGTCCATTCTGCTTAGATTTCATTCCCGATAAGGTTATTGAGGGAACGGAGTTTTTAGCCGATATCGCACTTGCATTTATCGCATTCAGTACGGGCGAATTCTTTAAATTATCCAAACTCAAAAAAGGAATCGGCAAAGTTGTTGTGATCACACTCACCGAAGCGTTATTCGCATCCATTTTTGTATTTATTCTTACATATTGGATATTACATATAAATCTCGCATTTTCCATAGTTTTAGCTGCACTCGCCTCTGCAACTGCACCTGCATCAACTATGATGACCATACGCCAAACAGGTGCTAAGGGTGACTTTGTTGATACATTACTACAGGTAGTCGCATATGACGATATCGTAGCATTGCTTGCGTACAGCATAGCTATTTCAATAGCCGTTACCTCAACCACCGGTGAGACGTTCAGTTTCTTAAACATTGTAATTCCTCTCGCCAAGAATCTTGGTGTTTTAGTATTAGGCGGACTATTTGGATTATTGATGAAATTCTTACTTCATAAAAGATCCAAGGATAACAGATTGATTGTATCCGTTGCCCTACTCTTCGCATTCTGCGGAATATGTGCCGCCCTTGAAGTCTCGCCTCTATTGGGTTGCATGTCTATGGGTACCGTATATTCAAATCTTGCAGATAACAATAAACTATTCAAGCAATTAAATTATTTCAGTCCACCGCTTCTTCTCTTGTTTTTCGTTCGTTCGGGATTATCGTTTGACTTGAAAGCTTTAACAAATCCGTCGGGTACGATAGGAAGTGTATCGCTATTACTTATTGGAGTGCTATATTTTGTAGTAAGGATATTAGGCAAATACACAGGTGCCTTTGTCGGCTGTCTTGCAGTCAAAAAGCCTGCAAGCACAAGAAACTTTTTAGGGCTTGCTTTGATTCCCCAAGCAGGTGTAGCAATAGGATTGGCAGCCATTAGTGCCCGTACATTGGGCGGAGAAACGGGCAATTCACTACAAACCATCATTTTGGCATCAAGCGTATTATATGAACTGATAGGACCTATATGCGCTAAGCTGTCATTATACCTATCTAAATCATATATCCCCAAACCAAAGGTTGAAAATGCAACACCTCAACACGAAAACGAAACACCACAAGAACTTCCGATACAAACCATAGAAGAATCCGCCGTAGACTCTATCACAACGGAAAACGACACGATACATCAAAGTCAGACTGATAATAAAAATATTGCCACAAATTGATAATACCATAAAAGAATAAGTTAGAAAAAATTTTAATGTTTTTTATGGTTATTGTCCGCAAGACACCGAACGGCGTGCTTTCATGTCTGCTGTCATACTTCAATTCTGTCGATGGGAGGAAAATACTAATCCGCATTCAAAAAAATTAGTGTAGCACAAAATAATTGTTGTATAAGTATAAAAAGCATAATTTCGGTCGTAATCGAGTAATATATGACATGGATTATCTAAGCGGAATTATGACAATCATGGGCGGAATATGCTTATTCTTCTGGGGAATGAAATTTTTTGCAAGCGGTGTCGGTGGTGGATTAAAAAAATTCAATATGCTATCAAAAAAACACCGCTTTAACAGATTTGGTTATTATATTTGCGGAGCATTCACTACCGCATTAATACAATCATCAGATGCGACTACCTTGATTGCAATGAATATGACGGAAGACGGTACAATAAACAAGCATGATGCCGTCTCTGTTGCATTGGGTTCCCGATTAGGCTCTACCATTACTGCACTAATTGCTTCTCTTGGCGAATTAAGTCTTTCACCAATAGTATTTGCAATCAGTGTGTTTACCGCCCTTGTATTGCCTGAAAAATTCAAAACACTTAAAAACACATTATTGGGTTTGGGACTGTTTTTTGGCGGTCTAATGCTGGTAGACATAGGTGCAGATATCATAGATCCAATAGTCAATCAATTATTCAGCAACCAAAGCAATAATGCATTGCTTTTCATAATAGGCGTATTAGTAACGGCAATAATGCAGTCCTCATCGGTGGTTTCAAGCGTATTAGCAGTGTTGACCGCTACCGATACAATGGGCTTAGAATGTGCAGTCTTTTTGTTATTAGGAGCATCTGTTGGCACGACCATTACGCCACTTATCGTTGGAATACGCATGAAACGGAACGCAAAATATGTTGCGTTAATGCATATCTCATTTGCAACCGTTTCCGGCGTTTTAGGTGCAACCATTGCTCACTTGATTCGAAGCTTGCTGATAACATTTTTATCCGCTCTACCACAAGCATTCGCATTGGCAATATTTGGTGCCATATACGGAGCAGTAGGCTCAATATGCTCTCTTCTATTTCAAGCACCATTAGAAAAGCTTTTCGCAGGAATCTATCATCACATTGTCAAATTTAAAAACGATATCAAAATAAAAAAAATGTCTAAAAAATAAAAACCGCTTTAAAAAGTTAAAGCGGTATATAAATATTCACAAACTAAGTCCTACTCTTCTATATTCTCAACCATTAGTTTAGTGAAATAGATAGGTTCAATAAAATCACGAGCCTTATACTCCGTCATATTGAACTTGATCAAACTCGTAAAGTGCATACTCAATGTGATCGGTGTAGATAGATCGAGCTGATGACAAACCTCGGTCAATGTTGCCTCGTATGCATCAAAATCAAGCGGAAAATCATTCTCTGCCACCACATTTTGTACTATTTTATCTTCATTAATTACCTTGATCCACAATTTCATACATGTATTATAGTTGATTGTAAATAGTATTGTCAAGGGGTAACAAAGAAAAATTACAATCACTTTCAGTCGGTCAGCGCCTTCCAGAAACACAATTTGTAGTATACAGTAAGGACTTTGGAGCTAAATCATAGTGATTGAATGGGGATGCTATCAAAAAATCGTTTTCATTCCCGTCCAAAGATACTGCAAGGCTAAGCCTTGCACTGCTTGAGCCGTTCGACTTCGGTTTTCACCGCAACGCCTGGATATGACCAAACGGAAAAGGTTCAGTATGACATTAGGGTGTTATATGTTATCGCAGAATGACCTTTATATCTATTTCCCAATTAATTTCGTTTAGGGTGAATTCGATGCCGTAGCGTTTATATAGTCTACCAATCAAGGAAAAGAGATCTACATTATCTTCTTTTGCTTTGTTGTAGCTATATAGAATCTTTTCTTTTATGGTATCGGAAATCAATTCTTCTACATTGGCGAGGTCTAACTCGTTTACACTATCTTCAAGAGTCTGTTCGCTGATACGGGCAAAGTAGGTATAATGTGATATCACCTTGGCAGTATCTAAATCATAATCTCTCAATTTGATTGCCTTCAATATCTCAACAGTTAGGTATTTGTCGTCTTGACGGTATGTTACGCTTCCGCCGTTTGCTTCTACAAATCCTATTCCTTCGGTTATATCCTTACCGTAATAGTGAATCTTTCCGTCAAGATCAAATACCGCTGTATTTGATAGGTCGAACAAAAAGACTTCTTTATCAGCCTTGCTTGTGTTTTCACCGGTCGGAGCATTTGCAGGGAGTTTCACCGCATAAGATAGATATCTTGAACCCGATGTAATATCCTTTCGTTGTAGATAATCCTTAAGTGAAACTATACTTCTACCACCATTTTCCGCAGTTATTTTTATCTCCTTTTCCATATATTCGCTCGGCGTACTCGAAATAGGTACCAATGTAGTGATTGCATCCTTAGCATCCTCGGTAACAACCAGCTGTGTATTATCCTTTATTCTATTGCTTTCAAAGAGCTTAGTCATCACCTCTTCAATGCCGTCCTCTAAAAGTGCTTTACCGATAAAAAGGATATTGCAATGAGCATATGACGGTATAAGCATTTCCTTTTTTGCAAGATCGTTAAACGCTTCTCCCAATGTGTCGCCAGAGCCTTCAAGCACATCATAAGCGGATGCGGAACCCGGTGTAGAGCTTTCGCCACTTAGTATGATTTGAGCGAGCAATAGTATCTTACCGTCCTTTTTGTCCAATCCCAAACCGACCACAACTCCCCTTTCCTTTAACGGAGTTTTTGTAATTTGCTCGCCTGACAATATCAGCACAAGAAGGGAAACAACAACAATTATTTCCTTAAAAGCTTTAGCTTTGTTCTTCACCGCATTCACTCTCCTTTTTAGGCTCCTTTTTATATTTGATATATGCAACGATGCCTATCAATATAGGTAACCCGTAGCTTATTATCAGCGAAATAATTCCCGTTTGTGTAGCAGATAAAATAGCGGTATACAATACATTATCAAACAAAGTGAAGTAAAATACTACAGGAATACCGACAGTTAAAAGATAAAAAATGATATGAGTCGATAATTTCACCTTTTTATTATGCCCGCACACCTCATTAAAGCATTGCTTACAGCCTGCAAACAGGCAGGAAACATGTATAATACCGCTAATAAGCCATAACACGATCATCGGCCAATCGACAGCACCTAATTCGTTTGAATATCTATTCATAGTTAGTACCCTTGAAAATGCATTATTGACCGAACCTGCTACCTCACCATAGGTGAATATTAGCAGTAAATAGAATCCTACAAGTGAGAAAACAGCAGAAATATATGCAACAGCTACAAAGCCATTCTGTTTTTTATTAAATTTAGGCGATAGATCTGCAGTCATGAGAATAAGCGGTTCTCCAAACCAGATTGCTTCCTTTACAAGTCCTTTTAGATAGTTGGTCGGTCTTAAGACCGGATATAAATTGAATGCATAGCCGTCAAACCCAAGAAAAAATATATTGAAGACCAATATAAATACCGCTATCCATGCAAATATCAAGGTAAGCCGACCAATTCCCGTAAACCCCTTTGAACCGATAACAGCGGTCGCAATAAGCACAAGTGCGAATATGGGAAAAATGAGAGAATTTTCAAATAAAACACTCGATACCGATGTGGTCATCTCATATATGGCTGCACTTAGCTTAAACAAAAAGAAGAAAAAGAGAATGGTAGATGCAACCTTTCGTAAAAGCTTAGGAATATTCTTGCTTTGTATTCCGCCCAACGAAGCGATATATAGTGAAATTATTAGCAGTATTCCGTCCATTAGACAGTGCGTTAAGATACACCATACACTCGATTCTTTTAAATCCGCAAACAATACAGACGGCAAATTACATGTCTTAAATGTAATCATAAGTATGAATACCAATAAACCTGTTTCCGGTGCTTTTAATACGGCTTTACCGCTTACTTGTGTGGTCAACGATTCATTCATGAGCGATCCTTCCTTCTTCGATTTTGTGTATTTAATGCTTTAGGTCTTAAATACATTTCGTTAAGATCTTTTTTGATAAATCCGTCTTGAAGGTCATCAGTAATAAGTGGTGCATACGGCGCTGTGAAATCGGTACCAAAACTTTTAAGGGTGCAGATAAATGAAATGAATATCATTCCGGCAATTATAAGCCCGAGCATTCCAAATAGACTTGCAGCCGCTAAAAACAGTAACCTAATCAGACTAAATGTACCCATATTTGAGGGAGTCGTGTATAGACCTATTGCAGATAGTGCCATAACAAGTACAGCAGGAGAACTTAAAAGTCCTGCGGAAACTGCGGTTTCCCCAAGCACTATTGCACCAACGATAGATAGTGCCATTCCCACAAATCGAGGCATTCGGATGCTTGCCTCATTAAGCACATCGAATATAATAAGTACCATAAACATTTCGTATGTCGGAGTAAACGGTGTGCCGTTAGTTGCATTTATTATGGTTATCATAAACTTTAATGGTAAAAATTGATATTGATACTCTTGCACCGCTACATATGCTGCCGGTAATATAAGTGCAAGAATAAGTCCTAAAAATCGTAGCACTCTAACAAAGGATGTTCGCCTATTTCGTCTATAATAATCTTCACTGTCTTGAAAGCTCTCAATGAGCATATAAGGGAGAGTAAGAACCATAGGTGATCCGTCCACAACTATAGCAACACGACCTTCTAACAGCTTAGATGCAACAATATCAGGCTTTTCTTGCGATGCTATTTGAGAGAAAAGAGAGGATTGGTTGTCCTCTATCAGCATAGCAATATACGAGCTATCCAGTATTCCGTCAATGTTTATTTCGGTTATTCGATTGATAACGCTTTGGACTACCTTTGGATTTGCAACGCTTGACAGCCAGCATACCGCCACCGATGTAGATGTGTATTTCCCAACGCTGTAGCTTTGAATCACAAGGTCTTTGCTTTTAATTCTTCTACGAATAAGTGATACATTGGTGGATATCTCTTCTACAAATCCCGTTCTCGGTCCCTTTAGTACGCTCGATGTTGGTGGCTCGGTGATAGACCGTTTTTCCATTTTTCTAAGGTCTAAGCTGAAAAAAGAATCACATACAAAGATTACCACCTTACTTTCTATAAGGGCTTTCTTTGCATCTTCAATATTATCGACATTTTCAATTTTTCCCGAGGATGCTGTGCGGTCACGCAAAAAGTCTATATTGACTGTATCGCTCGATTCGCTCGACGAAAGGCGTGCAATTACACCCGTTTCAAGCAGTTCCTTGTCGCTCAAACCGTCAAAAAATGCATATAAGCATTCATGTATTCCTATCCGTCTTTTAAGTAACACGAGATCGAAGCTGTTACAAAAGTCGTTTTCGAGCATATCCATTAGTTCATCTACATTCATATAATAATATTTGACAATTTTTACTCGAACTAAACGCTTAATTTAGGTATAAAATAAGCTATAAATATTGCGGATAGAAAAACAATGTATTACAAAAATTCATTGTTATTAGC
>CAZUET010000061.1:0-10675 GCA_964619685.1 uncultured Christensenellaceae bacterium | reverse complement strand
ACATAATACCAAGTTTGATAGCAGAGTCTTCGATAGCAGTCTTGACTATGATGGGTTGTTGAAGCATCATGGTAATAATTCCAATATTAATATTGAAAATTTATATATACAATCTTATTACCCCATTTCGGAAGGCTCATCGGAGGCTTTCGGTGAATTGAAGGATCGTGGCGGTATTCCTATTAGATTAGTTGATAGTAGGGATCCTGATGTAGAAATATCATTCTCGTTCAAGTATTGTATGTTCCGTTATGCGTATGCCCATCTCAATATTTGCGGTGTACCTGTAACGGTTGACGGATGTATATTGAGTAATTCTGCGGCTCCATCTATACTGCATCAATCGAGTAAGCATAGACCGAGTAAAATGGTTATTCGTAATTCTATATTCTCTAATACCACATCCCCGGTATATCTATCTGTTACAGGTAATGCGTTGGATATGGAAGAAACTAAGGAATATAAATATATGGATCTCAAACTTGAGGGCGAAAACTATGTTTATAATTGGAAAAAGCTTGATGAGATTACCCTTGATATATTAGCAAATTATGGTGATGATTACGAAGCACTTATGGAAATACTTCGTGTGCGTATAGCCGAGTTCTTCAAGCTTGTTGTTAAGGATCCCGATAATTCCGCATTTGTAGAAAAGGTTGCAGGTGAAGATTATATGAACTTTAGTTTCATGGTAGTCGGTGCTTGGAGAAACAACCATTTGGAAATCAATCCAGATACGCCTGAGTCAGAAAGGGGATCGACTTGCAATACTGTTTCATTCGATACTAACGATTATACATGCTACGAGATAGATATGAAAAAGTTGCAAGAGGTTATCGACAGTAATATTATTTATAGGGTAGCTTGTGAACAGTTTAATGTAAAATTCTTAGAGAATCCGTCTTATTTGATTGCAACCAAGGGCGAAAAGGGTGTCTATAACACGAAACCGGGTGAAACCTATAAGATAGACCAAGAAACCAAGGATAAGCTCCACGGTATACATAGGTAGTATGAAAAAGCTCAATGTAGTCGGAGCGATAATAATAGAAAACGGAAGACTCTTCTCGAGTAAAAGAGGAGAGTCTAAGAATCCCGAGGTTGCCTATAAATATGAATTTGTAGGCGGTAAAATCGAAGCTGGAGAGTTAGCAAGCGAAGCCATTGTCCGTGAAGTCAAGGAAGAAATGGATCTCGATATCGAGGTCATACGCCCATTTATGACGGTCGTTCACTGTTATCAAATGTACGAGGTCACCTTGACTGCATTCTTATGTAAACGGCTCTCCGACTATAATGTCAAGGAGCATATTGCAGTTGATTGGTTATCTCGTAACGACCTTATCATTAGCGATTGGGCACCTGCCGACGAGCCGATAATTCAGTCCCTTCTAACCGAGCATTTACTCTAACTTTTTTATTATCGTGTCATTTTAAGCAATGATTCTTATATTAAAACATACACTTAAAGAAAAAAGTATGCCTAACACGCATACTTTTTTATATATTGAATAAGAATCCAATGCTAACGCATTATTATTTTAATAACCTCGAATAAATATGGTCATAAAGTGACTTATAATTAAGAAGCTCTTCATTTTTTAAATCTTCAAAGTTTATGAAAATTATCTATTCGTCGCATACACCTTCGTTTTTAAGATATTCAACGAACAATTTTATTAATTTCGTATAATAGAGCGAAAAGTTTAGTTTTTACAAAGTTTTCGCTTATTATAGCGAAAACTTTTATCTATTGTAGTAGAATGCTATACAAAGTGTTCTTCGTACTGTTATACAAAGTGTAGTCAAAATTTGTGCGAAGCGAGAATTAAATTGTGGAATATTTGTTATCTTGCGGATGGTTTGTATAATACAAAAAAGAAGAGTTATCAAAATTCTAAATTAAGCATACAAAAAGCCGAGACATTCCGCCTCGGCTTTTTATGTTGTATATTGTATTATTTTTTAACAATAAAGTTAATCAGTCTACCCGGAATATAGATTACCTTGATGATGGTATCAGGATCGATTCCAAGTTCTTTGATTGCACTGTCCTTTACTTCGTCTTGTGATGCCGATTGAGCAATTACTAATCTTCCACGGATTTTACTATTGATCTGTGCGACAATCTCTACTTCTGCTTTTACAAGCTTCTTTTCATCGTATGTCGGCCAAGATGCGTTCTTAAACTCGGGTTTGAAACCGCATTCGTTCCAAATTTCCTCGGTGATATGGGGAGCAAATGGGTTTAAGAGAATTAGAAGTGTACGATAATCCTCTCTCGAAACCTTGCCATATTTTTGTAGCTCGTTTACGCAAGTCATTAATTGAGCGACTGCTGTATTGAACTTACAGTAATCAATATCCTCGCTGACCTTTTTGATAGTTGAGTGAAGAATATATTCAAGGTCCTTGGTCATTGTTTCGTCGCTTGTAAGCACTTCTTGTAATCCCCAAACCTTATTAAGGAACTTACTACATGCCTTAGCTCCGTTGTCATCCCAAGAACAGGTTGCAAAGTAATCACCAATGAATGCTTCCCAAAGTCTTAGACTGTCGGCACCGTATTCTTTAATAACATCTCTTGGATCTATGACATTGCCCAAGGATTTGCTCATTTTGACGCCGTTTGAACCGAGAATGATACCTTGGCTGACTCTTGACATAAATGGCTCTGAAACGGGCGATAAACCGATATCATAGAGGAATTTTACCCAGAATCTTGCGTACAAAAGGTGTCTATTGGTATGCTCATTACCGCCATTATATAGGTTGACAGGTAACCAAGCTTTTAGAGCATCTTGACTTGCAAATTCCTTATCGTTTTTAGGATCGCAATATCTGAGGAAATACCAGCTACTTCCTGCCCAACCGGGCATGGTGTCCGTTTCTCTCTTTGCAGGACGACCGCAACAAGGACATTTAACATTTACCCATTCATCGATAACGGATAATGGAGATTCGCCGTCCTTTGTTGGTTCGTAGCTATCGACTATCGGTAGGGTGACGGGAAGCTCGTTCTCGGGAACAGGTACCCAACCGCATTCTTCGCACTTGATCATTGGAATAGGTTCGCCCCAATAACGCTGTCTTGAGAATATCCAATCTCTCATTCTAAAGTTCAAAACTCTCTTAGCAACGCCTTCCTTTTCGAGTTTAGCTGTGATAGCCTCTTTAGCCTCTTCAACGGTAATACCTGTGAACTCCTGACTATTGATTAATTTACATCCAACGCCCAAATAATCGTGCTTTTCGAATGCATGTTCGGATGTATCTCTACCGTCGATGACTTGGATCATATCGATTCCGTGAGCTATTGCATATTCAAAATCTCTTTGGTCATGAGAAGGAACTGCCATAACAGCACCCGTACCGTATGAAGCGAGAACGAAGTCGCCTATAAATAGAGGAACCTCTTTACCGTTTACAGGGTTGATACATGTGATACCTTTTAGCTCGCATCCGGTTTTTGTTTTAACCATTTCGCTTCTTTCAAAATCGCTCTTTTTACGAGCCTCGGCTATATAAGCTTCGACTTCGGCTCTGTTTTGAACCATAGGAAGGAAGCCTTCTACAAGCGGATGCTCGGGCGCAAGAACCATAAAGGTGATACCATATATGGTTTCGATACATGTTGTGAATATTTCAAATTCTCCACCTTGAACGATTTTGAACTTGACTTGAACGCCTTCGCTTCTGCCTATCCAATTTCTTTGACCCGACTTAATGTGATCCATATAATTGGTCTGGTCGAGATCTCTATCCAATCTATCGGCATATTCGGTCATTTTAAGGACCCATTGAGCCTTAGGCTTTTGTGTTGTTTCTGCACCGCATTGACAGCAGTGACCGTCTTCGATTTCTTCATTAGCAAGCACGCCGCAGTTTGGACACCAGTTAATCGTGGTCGTACGCTTTTCTGCAAGGCCATGCTTAAAGAATTGTAAGAAGAGCCATTGTGTCCATTTATAATAATCGGGATCGGCTGTACTTATTTCTCTTGACCAATCGGTCATTTTAAGGACCCATTGAGCCTTAGGCTTTTGTGTTGTTTCTGCACCGCATTGACAGCAGTGACCGTCTTCGATTTCTTCATTAGCAAGCACGCCGCAGTTTGGACACCAGTTAATCGTGGTCGTACGCTTTTCTGCAAGGCCATGCTTAAAGAATTGTAAGAAGAGCCATTGTGTCCATTTATAATAATCGGGATCGGCTGTACTTATTTCTCTTGACCAATCAAAGGACAAGCCAACAGTTTTTAATTGGGATTTAAATGTAGCGATATTTCTTTGGACTATCTCTTGTGGAAGCTTATGTTCTCTTATAGCTGTTCTTTCAGCCTCAAGCCCGAAGGAATCGCAACCCATTGGGAAAAGAACATTATAACCTTGCAATCTCTTTTTTCTTGCAACGGCGTCCATAGATGCATATGAGCGGATGTGACCGGTATGTAGTCCTTTACCGCTTGGATAGGGGAACTCTATAAGAACATAGCAGTTTTCTTTACCTTCGACATGGTTTTGAACCTCGTATCTGCCTTCCTGTTCCCAAATAGCTTGCCATTTTTTTTCTATTTCGCTAAAATTATAATTTTTCATAATTGTTTCCTTATTATTCGGCTTTACCGAGCTTGATTATACAGTCACCGTTCATATCGAGCGTTCTCTCAAATGAATATTGAGCATCGATATTGAGCTGTTTTGCGAGTGTTTCGTTTTTGATTATATCCGCATATTTTTCAACGAGATGATCAATACCATCACCCTTTATATAAAGGTTAATTCTGTCGTCAATTTGGAAATCAGCTTCCTTTCTTGCAACTTGAATATTGCGGATAAGTTCTCTAAGCATACCCTCTTGTTCAAGCTCAGCGTCCAGCTCTATATCCAAAACAACGGTATTATTGCCTTCTACGACCACTGCAAATTCGGGACGTGGTGCGAATTTTAACTCCAAAATGTCTGTAGGAACATCACCGTAGCCGTCAACATTGATATTTCCGCCGTTGGCAAACTCGCTCACATATCTTTGAGATTGCTCTTCGGTTGCTTCGAGAAGAAGATTTTTGACTGTGTTTACATCCTTACGGAGTACAGCACCGGCTTTACGGAAGTTTAGAACTAATGACCTTGTATTAAACTTATCATCACTTTCTACTACTTCGATATCCTTTACATTCAATTCGCTAAGAATCTGATCTTTCATGAAACTACTTGCTTCCACGAAATCCCTATCACCCTTAACATAAACTGTTTTCAGCGGTTGTTTAATCTTGATCTTATTTTCGTTACGGATTTTAAGACCGAGATAGATTATCTGTCTTGCTTTATCGACCATAGTTAGGAGCTTTTCGTCAACATCCTTAACGGTCGGGAATGAAGCAAGGTGAATGCTCTTTGGCTCGTTGGGTTCTAATTCGCAAACTGTGTTATCCCAAATGTAATCGGTAAGGAAGGGGATTATAGGAGCCATGACAAGAAGCATATTTTTGATAGCATAGTACAAGCAATAATATGCATTCATTTGATCGTCGCCCGATGATTTCCAGAAACGAGGACGGTTCGCACGGATATAGAAGTTACAAATATCGTCGGTAAGAACCTCGAATTCTTGTACGACTTTATAGTATTCGTTTTCATCGTAGCATGTGTTTGCAATGTTGACGAATTTATTTACTCTATTGATTAGCCACTTATCGATAAGCGGTAGTGAATTTAGCTCTGGATGATAGTGTTCGAGATCGGGATTATCGATTACGGCATAGGTATTGAAGAAGCTGTACATATTCCAAAAAGCGATAATTTTACGCTTAGCCTCGGTTATCAAACTTTCACCGAATCTCATATCGATAGTGGGGTTAGCAGCAGCGTACAAATATCTAATTGGATCAGCGCCGAACTTATCACAAACCTCGCTACAATCGAGAGTGTTACCGCCACTCTTATGGAATTCTCCGCCGTTCTCGTCCAAAACATACTGATATGTGCAAACCTTTTTGAATGGAGCCTTACCTGTGATAGTTACGCCCATTACAAGGATGGAGTAGAACCATAGTTTGATTTGTTCTATCATTTCGCAAACATAGTCCGACGGATAGTTATTATTGAAGTATTCCTTATCGGTGAAGTATTTTTTAGTTGAGAATGGAGTGATACCTGCATCTAACCAACAGTCGCCGACCTCTGGAATTCGAGAAATCTCGCTACCGCATTCGGAACAAGTTATATTAATATCGTCGATCCAAGGACGGTGAATGTTTGGAAGCTTATCCACTAATTCAGGGTTGATAGCACGCTCTTTTAATTCATCTATACTGCCTATAACATGGCGTTTACCGCACTTAGGACAAATATAGAAGGGAAGGGGTAAGCCATAGAAACGGCTACGGCTGATATTCCAGTCACCCATATTATTTAGCCAGTCAAGCATTCTCTTTCTTGCGAATTCGGGCTTAAATTCTACGCTATCTAATGCCTCGATAAGTTGAGGACGTAGGTCATCCATAGCGATATACCAAGTATCGATTAGCTTGTATACGAGGTCAGTCTTACATCTCCAGCAGTAAGGATAGCTGTGCTTATACTTATGAGCGTATACGAGTTTACCGTCCTTTGTCAATCTATCAATAACCATATCTACCAACGGTGGGCGTCTAATGCCTTGAACTTCGCCGTATTCGGTGGTAAGCATACCGGAAAATTCTCCGAAGTTATCGAGAATTACACCGCCGTCATTGATCGGGGAGATTTGGGGTAGATCGTATCTCTTACCTAACTCAAAGTCTTCTGCACCACAGCCGGGAGCAATATGGACTATACAGCTACCTTCACCTTGAACGACATCTTCCCAAGGAAGGACTTTGTGAGTGAATTGTTGTAAAGGTAATTCGGGGAAACAAGTTTCATATTCTAATCCTACAAGTTCGCTACCCTTGAACTCTTCAACGATCTCACCGTCACCCTTGAGCATTTGAATGGAATCTTTACCCAATACCAAAAGCTCGCCGGACTGCTGTCTGACCTTTACATAGGTCAATTCGGGATTAACAGCAAGAGCAACATTTGCAGTTAATGTCCAAGGAGTTGTTGTCCAAGCAACCATTTTGAAATCCTTGCCCTTAACGGGGAGTTTGAATAGGATAGCTGTATGAATAACATCCTTATAGCTTCCGCTCATTTCGTGGTCAGAAATACTCGTTCCGCATCTCGGACACCAAACCATAGGGCGTTTTTTACGAACGATATAGCCTTTTTCGTCGCATATTTTAAGGAATGCCCAAATACTGGTGATATTTTCGTCGGTATTGGTAAAATAGCTATTATCCCAATCCATAAATTGACCGGTACGAATACTTTGGTCAGTAATGGCGTTAGCAAAGTATTTTACACGCTCCATGCACTTATTTGTGAATTTATCCAAGCCATAGCCTAAAATTTCGGGCTTACCGTTTAAGCCCAATTCCTTTTCAACATTGACCTCGACCCACATACCTTGAGCGTCAAAGCCGTTTTGGTATTGACAGCTTTTACCCTGCATTGCATTGTATTTAATGGTAATATCCTTGAGAGTTCTACCCCAAATATGGTGAATACCCAAGCGGTTATTAGCAGTAACCGGACCGTCGAGGAAGCGGAATCTCGGACCGTTTTCGTTTTTAGCAACGATTTTGGCGAATAGATTGCTATCCTTCCATTTTGAGAGCAACGAATGCTCGATACCGATGAAATCGACAGAGGATGTTTCTTTTCTCATAGTTTCTCCTAAAATGTTTTTTTAAAGTTAGCACGCATACGCATGCAAAAACATATTTATATATCTTAAATAATATTATGGTCTAAAAAAGGGCATGTAGTCAAGCAATTTTTTGAATTTCTTTGATCTTCCATAAAAAAAGCAACCATAACTCGGTTGCTTTTCAATTTTTTTACTGTTCATTACTCCTCATCTGAACCGTGGTCGTGACAATGACAATCGCATTCACAGAATAACGATTCATCGAATGGGATGTTATTCTTTTGATAATAATCCTTAACTGCAAGCTTAACAGCTTCTTCAGCCAATACGGAGCAGTGAATTTTATATGCAGGTAGTCCGCCTAATGCTTCAACAACGGCTTCGTTTGTCAGTTCGAGAGCTTTAGAAACAGGTTGTCCTTTTATAAGTTCGGTAGCCATTGAGCTTGTTGCGATAGCACTACCGCAACCGAATGTCATAAATTTTGCATCGGTTATAATGTCGTTTTCAACCTTAATATACATTCTCATTATATCGCCGCATTTTGCATTACCGACCTCACCGATACCGTCTGCATCGGGAATTTCGCCCACATTACGAGGATTTCTAAAATGGTCCATTACCTTTTCGCTATATAACATGATTTCTTACTCCTTTTTGTAATTCGTCCCATACGGGGGATATTTTTCTTAAATATTCGACGACATCTTTAACTTCTTTGATAACGGTGTCGATTTCTTGTTCGGTGTTGTATTTACTTAATGATAATCTAAGTGAGCCATGAGCAACCTCATGCGGTCTACCAATTGCCAGAAGAACATGTGACGGATCGAGCGAACCCGAAGTACAAGCGGAACCGGATGAAGCGCAAATACCCTTATCTGCAAGCAAAAGCAGTAGACTTTCACCCTCGATTCCTTCAAAGCACATATTGACATTGTTGGGCAATCTATGTTTTTTATCACCGTTGAGAATGCTATGCGGAATTTCCGACAATCCGTTAATGAGCTTATCTCTAAGCGCAATTTCTTTTTCGGAAGTGGTATCTAATTCGTTTATAGCAAGCTTCAGTGCGGTAGCAAATCCGATTATAGAGGCAAGGTTTTCTGTTCCTGCACGCTTATTACTTTCCTGTGTGCCTCCCTCGATTAATGGGAATAGGGGGATGCCTTTTTTACAGTAAAGTGCGCCAACGCCCTTTGGACCATGGAATTTATGTGCGGAAATACTTAGCATATCGATATTCATTTCGTTGACATCCACCTTGATATGACCTACCGCTTGAACGGCATCGGTGTGGAAGATAACTCCTTTTTCTCTACAGATAGCACCAATTTCCTTTATCGGTTCTATAGTTCCGATCTCGTTATTTGCAAACATTATAGTAACAAGGCATGTATCAGGTCTAATAGCGTTTTTTAGGTCGTCAAGGCTGATAAAGCCACTACCGTCTACTGGTAAATATGTTATATCGTAGCCATCCTTTTTAAGTTTTTTTAGAGTATGAAGTATGGCATGATGCTCGATTTCGGATGATATTATATGCTTTTTGCCTTTCATTGCACCGAATTTAGCGATAGATATAAGTGCCCAGTTATCGCTTTCGCTTCCGCCGGATGTGAAGTAAATCTCATTAGGTTTAGCGGATATGCATTGAGCGATCTCAGCTCTTGCTTGCTCAAGTTTTTCCTTTGCTGACTGTCCTACATAGTGCAAGCTTGAAGCGTTACCGTATTCTTCGGTAAAATATGGTAGCATTGCGTTGACTACCGAGTCATCGACTCTGGTCGTGCCGGCATTATCTAAATAAATTATTTTATCCATTTATAAACTCCTTAAGTAGAAAAGGTCTAATTTCATACTGTTTTAGTAGGAAATATTATATCCTACAATGTTGATTATTGTCAATAGAAATTATGTACATTCTAAAAAACTAATCAATGAGGTCCTTTAGTGTTACGCTTTTCAAATAATCATAGATATTTTGATTTAGTTTTTCCCAAAGATTACGGGTCTTACAAGCATTAGATCTGTCGCAACCGGTGCTTAAGCATTCGACTATAGAGATTTTTCCTTCGGTAGCTTCGAGAATTTCGGATAGTTGAATATTTTCGGGCTTGCGTGTAAGCTTATAGCCACCGTTAGGACCTCTAACGCCCTCAACGAGGTTTGCTTTGAGAAGCATTGATGCGATCTGTTCAAGGTATTTTAGGGAAATACCTTGTTCAGTAGATATTTCTTTTATTGAAGTCAACTCATTCTTTTGTGCGAGATCGACCATGATTTTTAATGCGTATCTTCCTTTAGATGAAATTTTCATAAACACCTCAAAAATTAATCAATTAAGAGTATAACATGTTTTTACAAATAAAGCGACAAAAAACACAAAACTTTACAAAAAAAAGTAGTTTAATTGTGTCATACTGTTCCTGTCTTATTATACATTCGTCCGTCGTCATACCGAGCGTAGCGTAAGCGAAGTCGAAATTAGGTCGAAGCGAAAATCAAATTGTAAAACAATTTGGTGTCTTGTAAACGCTTTTCCGATATCGAGTTTGAGCAAAGCGAGAACATATCGAGTCAATGAAGTTGACATATCGACATTGTTTTCCGTCTTGTCATTTGTCATTTGAATTCTTTTCAATTTATTATACCACATTCTTTTGCTCGGAATGATAGCGGACGATAATGCAATGCTTTGCGGTTTCTTAGACGGAAAGCTCTACACATCCCAAGATATTGAAAGCCTATGTTCTTTGAGTGTATTATTAAAATATCTCAAATATGGGTATGGTTAGCAGCTATTTTATTTATATATTGATAAAAAAATAAAATTAAATAATTTGTCTGCGTGTTCTCTTTTTTTTTCTCGGTATAGGGCGTGATCTTTCGATAATAATTGAAAAAGCTTCGATAATAAAAATGGTAATATAGGGAACAC
>CAZUET010000060.1:0-10743 GCA_964619685.1 uncultured Christensenellaceae bacterium | reverse complement strand
TTCTTATATTTTCTTAATAATCTTTTTACTAATTTTCAAGAAAAAATTTGAATCATAAACCTTCAGTACTATTATCGTTTATTAGGTGTGAGGAAATGAATTTACAAATTCTTTTCATCGACTTGTTTGCTTTCTTATCGGTGTTATAGAATAATGGGTATTCTCCTATCTTACCGACTTCGCTTATAAACTCGACTTCAACACCTGCGTTTTGCATTGATTCATAAAGCAACTCGGAATCACTGAGTAAGACAGAATAATCGCCGGTACAGATTAATGTAGGTGGTAATGAGTACATTGAGCCAAAGATAGGAGAAACCATAGGATCGTTTCTCGACCAGCCCTTTAAAAAATCGAACACCTCATTCTTTTTGATCGCATCAGTCAGATCGGGTTCGTCGACTACATAGTCACCCAGCACCTTGTCGAGATAAAATTTATCATAATAGCTATCTCCGCTTACAGTCATATCTATCCAAGGGGCGATAAGCACCATTGCAGAGGGCTTAAGCATGCGCTTTTGCACAAGCTTTTGCACCGTTCCCAGTGCAAGATTACCGCCTGCACCTACACCCATAACGACAATATTACGAGGGTGTCTGTTTTCGGTAATATATTCCCAAACGCACTCTATTTCATTAGCTTGTACGGGGTAACCTTTTGGCATTACCGAATAATCGGGAAGATAAACGGTAGCACCCGTTTTATTTACAAGATGGGTAGCGATTGAACGATAAAAATCGTCATTATCCCTAATAAATGCTCCGCCGTGAAGAAGCAAGATAGCCTTATCTGTAGCATTTTTCTTATTAAAAAAGCTTTCTATTCTAACCGAACGATAGCAAAAAGATCGATGCTCTATCTTACCTCCGCTCTTATATAAAGACGCACGGTCATTAGAACGCCGTATCTTATTAATAAGCCTTTCGGGCTTTTTTTCATCGGTTCCTGTTCCCGAATATAAATAGTCACCTTCGGTCTTTTTCATGTTCTCCTAAGCTGTCCAAAATATTGATCCGTCTGCACCCATTTCCATAAATGCAAAGTACATCAATACAAAAAATGCAATATTAAGCAGTGATATGATCGGCATTCCGATCTTGAATGAATTTTTATACCATTTATGTCTAAATACGAGCATTCCGATAAGCTCCCCTAAGCCACAGCATAGAAATGCACAGATTATAAGTGTCTTATCCTTTATTCTGCCGTTATACTCGAATTCCTTTAGATTATCAGTCTTTTCATTTTTTTTCTTTTCTTCTACGACATCCGCACTATGGGGAGATATCAATTCATTTGAGCGGGCAATATGCTCCTTTGATCTTTTCTTGTCTACATATATCAAAATAAAGCCTACAATAGTGGCAATAACAAAGAACGATACCAAACTCTCTTGATATATGTTAGTTTCGCAAAGTAAGCGTATCATATATTCTCCTTATTTATGATAATACGCATTAGCGAAAACAGACAGCGTTTTACCGTCTAACAATTTTGCTTTTTCGTATTTAGAGCTATCGCCATTTGCGTATGAATCAGAAAAATCGTCGGGATATGTAATATATCCTACGGCATAAGATGTAGATTGCAGCTTATTCTCAAAATAAACATCGTTACCGTCCTCGTCTATACGGATCATCCTAATTATACTGTCTTGGACGATATAACGCATAACGGGTTTATCTTCATCATTCTTATTGTTGTCGCTCTTAGCTACGACCTTATATACAAAGCCGTTTTTAAGACGGAATTTTGTAGACGAATCTGATTCGTATTCGTAGATACCATCTATATCCGCAAGGCCATTCTTATCGGTCGCATCCTTAATCATGACGATAGCATCATGTGAAAGTATTATTCCGTTTGCAAAATATGTCTGCTGATTGACAGTAACCTTTTTTATATGCTCGATTGCTTCTTTATACGCCTCGGGGTTTGTTTCTATAAGGTCATCTAAGCCTGATATCGAAGTCAAGACCTCGTCGGATACATTCAAAATATATCCGTTCATATTCTTAGTTACGCTACCCATTATACCAAATTCACCAATTGTCATATGGTAGCCCGAAAATCCGTCATTAAAAGAGAGCGTATTACCGCTAAAAACAAAATCACGAGCCTCATCGTCATAAATATATTGACTATATGTAACGCCCGAGCGTACTTTGTCTATACCGCATCCGTAAAGCGGTATCAAAAGCAATGTTATTATTAGAATGATTGATAAATACTTATATCCTTTCATTAATAACTATTTTAAACGTAATTAACCTGTTTGTCAAGTAGGGTTTTAATATATAATATACATGTGCGTAATATTAATGTAAACCTAATATAGATAAAGACCGCTTAAAATAAAAAGCACATCGATAAAAAGTATCGGTGTGCTTATCTTATTTACGATTTATAATTTACAAAATGAGATTGTAATCCGGCATTTTCAGCACCCTGAATATCGTCCACCGGATCATTACCAATAAACAAACAGCCTTCCTTATTTAAACCGAAACGCTCTAACGCACGCTCGAAAATATCCACTGACGGTTTTTTATATCCTATTTCAGACGAAATGACTATACCGTCAAAGCAGTTGATAAGGCCTAATTTTTTAAGCTCTTTCAACGTGAAGCATTCCTGTGCATTGGATATTAAATATACACCCTTACCTTGCTTACGAAGATCGCTCAATCTGCTCTTAACATGTGGGTACAGTCTTTCTCTCTTAATGCTTGCTTTTCTAAATTTCCAAGCAAGCTCGTCCTTATCAAGACCGCATGGATATTTATCAACCAAATATTGAAATACTTCAGATAGATCGAATTCACCCGATTCGCCTACCGCCTTTGACTTTTCGGCACATTGAGATTTATATTCATTCTTGGCAGTAATAGCGTCGATATGCAAGATCTTACCAATTTTACGCCAAAATGCTCCACTATCTTCATCGGTCAAAATATTGATAAGAGTGCCGTATAAATCGAATATGTAATTTTCATAAGTGTATAAATATTTTTTCATAGCAAAATGATTATACACAAAAAATTAAAAACTGTCAAAAAGAAAATGCATAATAGTTGCATTTTTATGCACCATAGATAAGTTATTTTTAATAAAAGACCTATATTCTTAACACGCAAACGAAAGTCAAGCCGTAGAATACTATCAGTATATCGGAAGCTAAATTAAGCACTGTATTCGTTGTACGGCATTTTAAAAAATGAACAGCGTACATTGATCCTATTCGTTTAGTAAAAATTTGATAACATTATAATGCTTGATACCATTGCGAGAAAAATCGGGTATATCTCCCGAAATAACATACTTAGGATAATTGTCATTAATGCGTTCAAGATTGCTAAACTCTCGCTCGCTCGTTTCAAAAGAGCCAAGAAGATAACATACTTGAATGTATATGATCTCTGTGCCTTTATATGCCACAAAATCTATTTCATAATCGTTGGTTTTTCCAACCTTTACATCGTATCCACGAGATAATAGTTCAAGGAATACTATATTTTATAAAGCTTATTATAATCGATTTCACTGCTTGCCTTTACCTCGGAGAGAGTAAAAGGATAAACACGAATTTGAATATAGCGACCTGCAATCAATGTTGAAAGCTCACCTGAAAGCAACTTAGAATTTGATCCGCTGATATATATCGCAATCAACATCAATAAGAAATGCAAAAACGACCTCTTCCCATTTACTGACGAGTTGTATTTCATCAAGAAAAATATAGACCGTTCCACTAATAGCTTCGTAAGAAGAAATGAGATAATTATATAATACATCTCCGTTTTTATACTTACTATTTTTCTTAGATTCAAGACTAATATCGATTACATTACTTTGTTGTACTCCCCTTTTTTTAAGATAATCCTGAATCGCTTTGTTAAGAAAAATGTCAGTCTTAAAGTCGACAAAATTACTAATTTTGTACTTTTTGTCAGTCGAAAATGAGGTTTTTAAAAGGAATAATTATATTTTTGCTATTCCGAACCAAATACAACCGAGTGTGACGGTTAAAATATTGGATATCAAATTTACCATATTGTTAGTGATGATTTTATTTCCTTTGACTAACTCTGTCGGGTGTCTATGGTGAATTCTTTTTTCTGTTAGTTCTCCGCATATACGGCAACGGTAGAGTGCTTGAAATAATGAGCCTAAAAGAGAATCTATCACCGTTCCTAATGTGCCTACGATTGCTATAAAGATGGATGCATTTATGTTATTTATTTCAAAGTAGGATATAACGGCAACCAAGACGCTTGAGCCGACTGTCGCCAATGTACCGATCAGGCTTACACCGCCACTGATTCCTTGTGGTACACGTTTAAATCTAAATATATCCCAAGGCTCCTTGCGAGATAGTGAGCCTATATCGCTTGCCATGCTGTCAGCGAACGCTTCGGCTAACGATATTGCCGATAAAATGAAGATGACTTGCATAGAGGTTATTTTATAAACCACCATCAATATCAGTGTGATTAATCCGTTGATTGCGACCTGTACCGCATTTCTTCCTTTTTTAGGAGCATCTACACCTCTTTTAATGAGAATTTTACGCCTTATTTTACCTACAACTGCAATTATTGCAAACGGAATGACATATATCAAAAAACCTATTACGCCAACAGAATACGCAGATACGGTAAGCATTATATATGCTAAAAATGCTGCAGAAGGTGTCAATGAGTTTGTAAGCAATATAGTTATAACTATCACAAATGATAGTATAACACATATTTGAAAAGACAGCGACCACGGTACATTGATTGCCCATAAAGACAAAAGTGCCGCAGAAAAGGTTATACCGAAATTATCCAGTCCCCACTGACAGTATAGCTCGATCATTGCAACAACTGAAGCGATGGCTATCAATGAAAGATAGGATATTTCTATTTTGTAGCAAGCTTTGAATGTAATAAGGGAAATCGATGCAAATATAAAGCACGCCAAAGTACCTGCTAAGGTCTTGTTATAGACAAGTTTACGATTGTGCTTACGGAAAACTATCGAAAAAATAGGTGCAAGTCCGTCGCCGAACGACAGACACATTACAGCCATTCCGAATGGTATATATAAAGGCTCGTAGCAATAGGATGCAATAGACAACACAAGCATTGCAAGTGCATAATAGACTGTACCGGGATGATTGTCATTATCACGCTCTATCCCCGAGAATATCTTATATTTGCGGGACAAAGCGTTGATTATAACGAACAATGCACACATGATAATCTGATGATAGCTCAAGCCCCAAAAGATATCCATAAGCACCCAAGTTAAGCCTATGAGTATATGTAATATCTTTCGTGTTATTTCGACATCGACCTTAAATTTTTTATTTATGAAGCCGAAAAACAATATTATGAAAGCTAAGTAGCCTAATGTCACCGCATATCCTATAAAAACCATTTTCACCTCTTAGTTATTTAGCGAAAGCCTTTTCATGTAATTCCTTATAGAAACCGCCGAGTTTGATAAGTTCCTCGTGATTACCTTGCTCGATTATCTTACCGTCCTTCATTACCAAAATAATATCGGCATCCTCTATTGTGGATAATCTATGAGCAACAATGAATGATGTTTTTCCTTTTGTCAGCTCGCCGAATGCACACTGGATTTTCATTTCGGTACGAGTATCTATACTTGAGGTTGCTTCATCCAGTATGAGAATAGGCGGTAATCTAAGCATTACTCTTGATATACAGAGAAGCTGTCTTTGACCTTCGGACAGTCCGCCGTATTCCTCTATATAGGTATCGTAACCGTTTGGAAGTCGCATTATAAAGCTATGAGCGGAAGCAGCCTTAGCAGCATTGATTATTTCCTCATCGGTAGCATCGGGCTTTCCAAAAGCGATATTTTCTTTGATAGTGCCTGCTTTTAGCCATGTTTCCTGTAAGACCATACCGTAGCCGTTACGTAACGAATCACGAGTAACCTCTCTAATGTCGTTACCGTCTACCGAAATAGTGCCATTGTCCACGTCATAGAATCGCATAAGTAGGTTGATCAATGTACTTTTACCGCATCCGGTCGGACCGACAATCGCCACATGCATACCCTGTTTAACATCTAAGTTAAGATTCTTAATAAGCTCTTTTGATTTATCATATGAAAACTCTACGCTGTCGAGTTTGACCTCGCCCCTGACATCACTCATTTCGATTGGATCGAGGCAAATAGGCTCAGAGTCGGCGTTCAGCAGTCCAAATACACGCTCAGCCGAGATAAACGCATTTTGCATTTCGGTAATAACTCCGCTTATTTCGTTGAACGGCTTAGTGTACTTATTAGCATAAGCAAGTAAAGATGATAAATTACCTACTGTAAATACCGTTGCAGTGGATATAGCACCAATACAGAGCAGACCACCCGACAAAGCAACTGCAAAATAAACTATTGAGTTGACAAAACGAGTGGTTGGATTGGTAAGTGCTGAAAAGAAGATTGCTTTAGTGGAGCATTTCTCCAATCTATCATTAATATCGTCGAACTTGCGAATATTATTCTCTTCTTGTGAATATGCCTTTACTGTCTTTTGATTAGTGAATGCTTCGTTTATGAATCCCGTTATTTCGCCCGAAACGGTAGCTTGCTCTTTAAACTTCGAGTTTGTTTTCTTAACAATAAATTTGGCAGTCAAAAGACTTAGCGGAGTTAAAACGAATACCAACAATGCTATTAACGGACTTACCGTAAACATAAACACCAATGTTACAACTATGGTAACTATGCCCGAAAAAAGCTGAGTCATACCGAGAAGAAGTCCGTCGGCAATTCTTTCTACATCGCCGATAACTCTTGAAACTACATCGCCGTAAGAATGAGAATCTATATAGGATAGTGATAGCGTTTGAAGCTTATCGAAGGCATCCTTACGGATATCACGCACAAGACAAAATACCACCTTGTTATTTAGTAGATCGGTCAACCATTCAAAAACAGCGGATACACCGATAATACATAATGTTATAACTACTAATTGAGCGATTCCGCTTAGTTCGACTTCTCCTATACCGACCATAAGGTCTATCATTTTACCTACCATTATAGGCACATAAAGAGAGCCCACTGCCGAAACTGCACTTAGCAAAAACGATAGTATAATCAATGGTGAATACGGTTTCAAATACTTAAATAATTGCTTGACCGTACCTCTATCTATTTTGTTATTGCGTACACCCTTATTCATTTGATTCCCCTCCTTTACGGAATTGAGAATAGTATATCTCGGTGTATACATCACATTTACCGAGTAATTCGTCATGAGTACCCATTCCGACGAGATTACCGTCGTCAAGCACTAAGATTTTATCCGCATTCATTACAGACGATGCACGCTGTGAAATAATGAACGTCGTAGGTTTATTTTCCATTTCTCTAATTGCTTTGCGAAGTTCTGCATCTGTTGCGTAATCGAGTGCGGATGAGCTATCGTCAAGAATAAGTATTTCGGGATCGCCGATAATACCTCTTGCAACAGATAATCTTTGTCTTTGACCACCCGAGAAGTTTCTGCCGTCTTGAGCAACGGGTGCGTCTAAACCGCCGTCCTTATTTTTAACGACATCCATACACTGTGCGATTTCCAATGCCTTCCATAGTCCTTCGTCGTCGCATTTTCCGCCCCAAAGAAGGTTTTCTCTAATTGTTCCCGAGAAAAGAACAGCCTTTTGTGGCACAATATGAGCACGCCGTCTAAGATCTTCCGGGGAAATGCTTGCAACATTGATACCGTCAACCAACACTTCGCCCTCAGTCGCCAAATAAAATCTCGGTATAAGGTTCGCCAAACTGCTCTTACCTGAGCCTGTACCGCCGATAATACCTATAGTTTCCCCTTTTTTTGCACTAAATGTGATACCGTTAAGGGAGGGTGCCGAGTTAGATTGATAGGTAAGACTTACGTTTCTAAATTCAACTGCAACATCGGTATTAGACGAGTCTTCGGTATTTTCCACAATTTCACCTGTTGGCATATCGAGCACGGCTTGAATTCTCTTACCGCAAGCAATGGCTTTGGTCATATTGAGAATAAGCCTTGCAAGCTTGACCAATTCTATCAAAATCTGCGACATGTAATTAAATAATGCAACGACCTCACCTTGTGTCAAGTTACCTACATTTACTTCCACTGCACCGAATTTCATTATCAAAACGATTGCAATATTTACTATAGCAAAGGTCAAGGGATTTAATAACGATGCCAGTCTTCCTGTTTTTATCTGTTCATAAGTCAACGATTCGTTTTTTGCATCGAAATCAGCTTTTTCGCACCCCTCACGGTTAAATGCACGCACAACTCTTGCACCCATTAGGTTATTTCTAACACCTGTAAGTACGCCGTCAAGCTTGCCTTGTATCTTCTTATAAAGGGGAACATTGATAGCCATTATTCCGCCTATAATCAACGCTAAAATCAATATTGCAATGGCAAAAATAGATGATATTTCGATATCTATAGCCATAGCAAAGCCGAGCGCACCCAAGACGATAAACGGAGAACGCAAAACAAGACGGAGCAACATATTTACCCCCGTCTGTATTTGATTGACGTCCGATGTTATTCTTGTTATAAGGGTAGGCGCACCAAGTTTATCAAGAGTAGAATAGGGAAATCCTTGTATATGAGTAAAGAGTGCCCGTCTCGTCTTTTTACCAAATCCGACCGCAGCCTTTGCCGCATAGTATTGCGCAACTACCGCAAAGAGCAGACTTAATGCACCGAATCCAAGCAAAACAGCGCATGCCTTCCATATACTCGATGCAGAGCCTGACGGAATAATATCGTCTACTATCTTAGCGACGACAAGAGGAACCAAAAGCTCCATGCCCGATTCCAAAAATTTAAATATCGGAGATATGATACACTCTTTTGTATAATCTCCTAAGTAACGAATAATATTGTTTTTTTTCACCAATAAACCGCCTATGAAAACCTAATTTTTATAAAATATTAAGTGTTTGTATCTGAAGTGACCTCGTCATTAGCTTCACGAGCTTCACGCTGAGAACCGGTAGGATTCAATATACTGTAGCCTATATTTACGAGGTGGTCTGCAACACGCTCAAGCCCAATTACTGTGGACGAATAATATTGACTGCCGTCTATAGAGCAATGTCCTTCCTGAAGTCTTGAGAAATGTTTAGCGATCAATTCTTGCTTAAGCTGGTCGGTTTGTTCCTCCAACGCAGTCAGCTTCGAAAGTCTTGCTTTATCTAAATTTTCAAACGCTTCCTTTGATATTTCAAACATATCCAAAACGACTCTATGCATTCCCGAAAGCTCCTTGATAGCATCATCTGAAAAAGTAATTCCGTCTTTTCTCATCTGTACGCCTATTTCATGGAAGTTCTCGGCATGGTCGCCCACACGCTCAAGGTCGTTCAATACATGGAAATACGAGCCAATGACCTTTTCGTCGCTATGCTCGACCGCTGGAGATAGCTTGATAAGGAATTTTGTCAAGGCACTGTTTGTAAAGTCTATGATCTCTTCGTTGTGAGTGATATCTTCACCGCATTCGAGCGAGCCGGTAGTTAATGCTACGAAAGAATCCGAAATATTCTTTTCTACCAATTCGAGCATGTAATCTATTTCGTTCTTGACTTGCATAAGAGCAATCGGTGGAGTGTTTAACAGTCTATCGTCAACATATTTGAAGGTCAAATTTTCGCTTTCGGGTTTCTTATCCTTGATGACCCATTTGGAAAATTTTACAAGGTGTTTTACAAATGGCAACAAAACAAGTGTTGTCGTAACATTGAATATTACATGGAATATCGATACTCTCATCTGAAGAGACATGGCGTCCGTACCGGGGAATATCGATGTCAAAATATTGACGGTCTGCTCACGGAATATCCATATTAAAATAGTAAACAATACAGTTCCAATCACATTAAATGTAAAATGGATAAGTGCTACACGCTTTGCATTTGCATTAGTACCGACTGATGCCAATAAAGCGGTAACGCATGTACCGATATTAGCACCAAGTATGATAAAGAGAGCAAGATCTAAGGGAAGCACACCCATACCGACCATAGTAATTACAATACCCGTCGCTGCGGATGAGCTTTGAATGAGCGCGGTAAACACAACACCTATCAAGATCAATAAAAGAGGAAAATCTACAGCACGGAAAATATCAATAAAGATTTTTTCAACTAACGGATTACCGAAGGCTTGTTCACTGCTCATAATGTTTAAGCCTACGAAAATAAAGCCCAATCCGCAAAATAAACTGCCTAAAAGCTTAATCTTTTCCTTTTTGAAGAAGCCCATCATGACACCTGCAAATGCCAATAGATACATTACCATATTGAAATAGTCGTTTTTTAACGCTACCAATACGCCTGTTATCGTAGTACCGATATTAGCACCCATAATAATGGGTGTAGCTTGCATCAATGTCATTACTCCGGCATTAACCAAACCAATGACCATGACAGATGTTGCCGACGAACTTTGAATAATAGCGGTCACACCTGCACCGATACCGACTCCCGAAAAGCGGTTATTGCTTATTTTATTAAGCAGTTTTTTCATACCGGCACCGGCACTTTTTTCCAAAGCACCGCCCATAAAGTTCATACCGATAATGAATATACCGACTCCGGCGAGCAACCAGATAAGGCTTTGAATCAATTGTAATATTTCTTCACCTGTGAGCATTGAGGTTTCTCCTATAATAATATTGATTTAAACGAAAACCTATATAT
>CAZUET010000059.1:0-10831 GCA_964619685.1 uncultured Christensenellaceae bacterium | reverse complement strand
ATTTAATATGATAAAGCGACAAAAAGTTGTATAATGTAATTATGAAAAAACAGTCCGCTTTATTATTGATATGCTGTATGCTTTTGATGCTTACTTTGTCGGTAAGCCTTTTCGGCTGTTTTTCTAATGTTTCCGTTACTGTCACAATAGAGGGTGAAGCATATCGTGGAGCGGTATGTCCTATCTACGCTACCATTAAGGGTATCGACGAATATACCGATGTTCAGTTCGAAATAGTGGAGAAGTATGATTGGGCATCTATAAGCGGAAACGATCTACTGATATCTAAGAATGCAGAGGTTGGTGCCACAGTGACCGTTAGGGCAACAATAAACGGCTATAAGGGCGAAAATACTATTACAGTTGGGCATACCCCTGTAGATAGCGTGAAAATTGATGATATTCCTACATTGAAGGCAGGCGACAGCTATCCGCTGAGCGTAACACTTGAACCGTTTTATGCAGACGACGTCGATATCTCATATGACATTATATTAGGTGAAAGCGTTGCAACGGTAACCGACGGAGTCTTATATATAGCGAATGAAGCCAACTATACCGACGATATACGAATAGTTGCCAATGCAGGCGGAAGAATAAGCGAAACTGCATTTGTCAAAATATCCACCGTACAGCCACAAACGCTCCAATTGCGTTCGGATAAATACACATTAAAAAGGGGAGAGCAAGCCAAGATAACTTGTATAGTAACCCCAAGTAACTGTACCTTGGGTGCTGCCGAGCTGAAAGTGCCGGAAAGCGAATATTATACATATAATCCAATCGGCATTCTTACCGTGAGCGATACCGCCCCCGAGGGCGAAATAGAGATAGAAGCCAAACTCGGTGCATTGACTCAATGTATTAAGCTACAAATAGTTAAAACTCCTGTCGAAAGAATCGATTTTACCGCATCTATGGGTAAATATTTACGGTTAGGTGATAATGTCGAGCTTGATGTACGAACAATCCCCGATAACGCTACGTATAAGGATATAACGGTTGAAGTGGTAGAGGGCGGTGAATATATCGAATTTACCAAAGAGCTCACGTTTACAGTCAAAACTGCAGAGGTCGGTAAGGAGATAATAATATCAGCAAAAGCAGACGGTGTAAGTGCATATCTATCATTTGAAACGGTTGCCATAAACGTTGAGGATATTTTGATATCCTTTGACGGAGCGGTATCTGTAACGGTAGGGAGTGAGCGTGAATTGGTATGTACCGTTTTACCCCAAAACGCAACGAATAAGGATATTTCAATTACCATAAGTAAAGGAAACGATTACGCCCGAATTGAGGGTAGTAAGATACTGTTTACATCAATATCCGACACGTTGACAGAGGTTGAAGTATCGGTAAGTGCGGACGGTGTTACAAGGAGTGTAACTTTTTATATAACCCCTGTACCTGTCGAGCGTATCGAGCTTAGTACCGATGACGTTATTACCGAATTGAGATCTAATGATACAGTTGTATTCGATACCGTAGTTTATCCTTCCAATGCCACATATCAGGATATCGAATATAGATTTGAATCGGGCGAACAGCTTGGATTTTTTGTCGGAAACACATTTAAGGTCTACGACGCTGCGGAGTACGGTCGAGCTGTTATATATGCCATATCCCGTGACGGAATAAAGAGTAATACAATAACGCTTGAGATATTTGGAGATATTAAGGAGCTTGAACCGCTAAAATGGTCCGAATTAGATAATTCGCCTGCACTATTGGATGACTGTAGTTCTGTCCGTATAGATTTTAGAGGATTAAAGACCGATGCCGATAATACCACATTGATAATATCGGATGATGTCGAATATATAGAGTTTATAGGGCAGTATGACGGCGTTGATAATATAATTAACGAATTTAGTTTGTATTTTTTGACTACAGACAGCGTTTATGTTAGATTTGAGAATTTTGCGATCAGTAATAACAGCGGTTTTAGCGGTTATGTTATTGATTTTGGTAATAGTGCCACAGTAACGCTCGAAATCGTAGGTGTAAACTACATTAAAGCGTCATCTGTATATAAGCCAAGTACAACCGGCTTTATGGTGGACGGCGAATTTATGGGCGAAAGCACCGACTATATACGTAAAAACGGAATGAACGGATTTAATGGTACCGACGGCGGAACGGCAGTAAATGCAAAAGCTATAGAAATAATCGGTGTAGGTAATCTTGAATTGATAGCAGGAAACGGCTCTGACGCTACCGACGGAACAGACGGTGCCGATGGAAGCGTTGCAACATTTGCAGGTAACGGCGGTGACGGTGGTGCAGGTGGCAATTCGGGATATGCTCTAACTTGTGAAACCTTTATATGCAACATAGACGGAAAGTTACTGTTAGTAGGCGGAAACGGTGCGTTAGGCGGAAAGGGCGGTAAAGGCGGAATTGCGAATAAAGGCTATTACGGAAGTGACGGATTAGACGGTGAAAACGGTCGGGCACGAGATCCTCTTGCAGTAACAAAAAAAGCGGAATATGATACTAATAATTGTATAATAACACTTGGTAGGGTGGTTAGTAATTCGGCTGTAAGAGTATTTGTATTTGACGAGCTTGCCGAGCTTCTCAGTAAGTATTATAAAATATATGTTCACTATGGTAACGATTTGAATAATCCTCATAGGCAATTTGAAATGATTCCCCAAACTGCAGCAGTCGAAATAAATCGAATGCTTTCTGCATTGGATTACGCACTTCAAGCATTCCCAAAAAACTTGTATATTGAAATGACGCAGTCATCAAAAAGGGATATCAATATTTATATAGTTAGATCTATTACCAAGGGGGCATCAGTGGTGTACGGACTGACCTCCGATGCAAACAATGTTTGGTTTGCGACCTTTGAAACGAGATTAAGAGGAATATATTATAGTACGCCATATAATATAATGATCCATGAATTGCTACATGTATTGACCTATAACCTTGATGATGCTACCGATAACGAACTAAAAAAGACATTACCGTCATACAATCTAAATTATGGTTATGGATCCAATTCTCGAGGTGTTTACGATCCCACTAACGGCTATAATGAAGATAATTCGGTATTCCTATGTACCTACAGTAAATCGAGCTATGGCGAAGATATTAGCGATAATTTGAGTATGATAGCTATGCTTCCCAATAAAGTACCGTATCTTGAAAAAGACAAACCGCTTTATACAAAGGTAAAATATATTACATCGGTTTATGTAGGATATTATTCGACCTTATCAGATAGGACCGAATTCAAATGGAATAGATTTATGTAAAAAATATACTCGGCGAAATGTTTTACTGCTTTCGCCGAGCTTGCCGTGTACCGTCGGTATGCGGTTTTTTTCTTAAGTGTTCAATAAAGCGATGGTTATGCTTGAATTAGTCAAAGAGAGTGTCGAATCGGTAGGATTATTCAGTTGAATGGTAGCGTTCGACGGAATTGTTAGTAATATGGTTTTTGAAACGCAAGCCAAATTACCTGCAGTAGTTACGGCAGAAATTTTAGTATTAGCAACTTCTGCGCCGTTCATGAATAGATTGACTCCGAATGTAGTACCTGAACTTGTACCTGTTGCACCATATGTCACTAAATAGACTCCTGCGGTTGGAACGGTTACGGTGCTTCCCTCATAGGTTATATCACTACCGCTTGTAGCGATCGTGAGCGTAAAAGGAATTTTAGCACCTGCTTCTACAGTACCGTCTGCGGATTCTACATAGCGAGCATTCGCAATTCCTTGAGTACCGGGTTCTCCCTGTATTCCTTGCGGACCAGTAGCACCGGTTACGCCTTGAATACCTTGTGGACCTTGTGGTCCCATTATTCCTTGCGGACCAGTTGCTCCCATAGGGCCTATTGGACCTTGTGGACCGGGAATAGCAATAACAGGTGGTTTAGGTCTTCTATCACAGCAATTATTGTTATTGCTTGGACAACCGTTTCCGAAAATAAAATTACACATTTATCTCTATTCATCCTCCGTATTAAGAATTGCCTTAGGCTTAATACATATTATGTTTTACCGCTCCCCTTTGTTACAAGAATCAAGCAAGAAAAACATTCACTACTCGTCCTGTCATTATAGGCGCACATTCTCGTCCGCCGTCATACTGAGCGAAGTCGAAATTCGAGTAAAGGGAGAATCAAATTGTGCAACAATTTGGTATCTTGCGGACGGAAAAAAAGTATTTTGGGGACAAATAGAAAATGAAGCTTTATTGACGGATTGATCTAATTTCGTAATAAAAAAGCCTGTACTTTCGTACAGGCTTTTTTTGGCAGGAGTAGTCGGAATCGAACCAACACCATAGGAGTCAGAGGCCTATGTGCTACCACTACACCATACTCCAATGTTCTTACATTATACGACGAAATGGCGATATTTGCAAATGATTTTTACTACATTCTCAAAATAGTTTATGATTTTTTCTTATAAAGGCGGTCGGACAACTCTACGAATTGTTCGGGAGTCAACGTTTCGCCTCTTGCGTTTGCATCAATTCCCATATCTATCAGAACTTCTGCTAATTCTTCCTTTTTAAATCCTAAGCCGACAAGATTATTTACCAATGTTTTTCTTCTCATCAAAAAGGATGTTTTAACTACCTTATCGGTATACTTTTCATTTATTCCAAGATAGATAGGATTTCTATTAATCCTAATTACGGCAGAATCGACATTAGGTACAGGATAAAACATATTTCTTAATACCTTTCTTGTGGTAACTGCGCCGCCAAGCATTTTTACCTTGACGGTAATTGCACTATAATCCTTAGTAGAAGGCTCCGCAGACAGTCTATCTGCGACTTCCTTTTGAACCATAACGGTTATACTTTGACCGATTCCGTCCTCAAGTAATCTCATAATTACAGGAGTTGTAATATAATAAGGAAGATTCGCAACCACCTTAGCATCCTTAAATTCTTCGCTAAGCTTTTTTGGATCATCCTTCATAAAGTCCATAAATCTAAGCTCGACATTAGAAACATCGGCAAGGTTTTCATACAAAATGCCAACGAGATTTTTATCTATCTCATAGCTTACCACCTTTTTAGCTTTGCTTGCCAATCTTTTTGTAAGTGTACCTGCACCGGCACCGATCTCAAGAACGGTATCATTTTCGGTGATTTGAGCATCGTCAACAATGGCATCGAGAAGATTATTATCGGAAATAAAATTTTGTCCGTATCTCTTATTGAAATGGAAATCGTGTTTAATTATAAGATCTTTTAGCGGTAAACTCATTTATTTGTCCTCAATGTGATAAAATCGTAGCAGGTTTTTGTATGTTATATTCTCTATATAGTCGGGAGATAAATTAAGGTTTTCAGCCATTTTATCTCTAACCAACGTAAGGTAAGCAGGGGTGTTTCTTTTACCCCTATAAGGCACAGGAGTCATATAAGGGCAGTCAGTTTCGAGTAGCAGTCTATTTTCGGGAATGACCTTAAGCACTTCGCTCTTATTATTCTTATTGAAAGTGATAGCACCGCCGAAAGAATAATAGAAATCGAGCTTATTATACACATCACGAGCCAATTCCATAGAACCGCTATAGCAGTGCAAAAGAACGCCGTTTTTCATTTTAGCGGAATAGGCAGAGATAATCTCATTAGCATCACCGTAAGCATCTCTTAGGTGTAGTACTAAAGGTTTCTGTAATTCGTTTGCAATATCGATTTGCTCCTTAAAAAATGCCTTTTGGATATCCTTTTTAGTTTGATCATAGTGATAATCAAGCCCCGTTTCGCCCCAAGCAACGCACTTATCGTGTTTAGTCAGTTCAATAAGCTTATGTAGATCCTTATCACCTGCATCAGACACGTTATGCGGATGGATACCGACGGTAAAAAACATATAAGGATACTTATCCGACAGCGCCATAGCCTTGATACTGCTATCGAGGTCCCAAGCGGAATTGACAATAATACCGACGCCGTTATTTACGCAATCGGCATAGACTTCCGCCAAATCGTCAATATAAGCAGAATCATTTAAATGAGCATGAGCATCTGTTAACATAAAATCCGTCCTTAGATAAATATATATAAATTATAACAAATATCCACTTTATAATCAAATAAAAACGCCAAACAAGTGAAAATAATAGATTTGATTGGAGCTATGACAAAAAAATACGCCAGCAAGTTTTTTTATTATTCAAGAATTATAGACAATTCACAAAAAAAGTGTTATGATTAATATTATGAATTATTATGGCGATTATCACACACATACATATTGGAGTGACGGAAAGTGCACTATTGAAGAGCTTCTCTCGACAGCAGAGGCAAAGGGCTTGAAAGATATAGCAATTACCGAGCATGGACTCCGTAATACCTGTTATTCCCAAAAAAAGTTATATGCGGAATACGAATACATTCAGAAGATAAAGTCTAACTATTCTATAAATGTATTATTCGGTAGTGAAGCCGATTTTATTGACGAGCAAGGACATATAGACATATCCGGTAAGGATAAAGGGCTATTGGATGTTTTATCGGTAGGATTTCATCAATTTACGAGTCCTGCATCATTAAAGGACTGGTTTAGGATGTATCTTCCGTCTATGCTCAATCCGTTTTTCTGTAATAGCAGTATTTACCGTAAGCGTAATACACGAATACTTATAAAGTGTATAACAAATAACGATATAGATTTTATCACACACCCCAACCACCGTTATTTTTTTGATGTAAAAGAGGTAGCAAAGGCATGTGTAGATAATCAAACCTATATGGAGATAAATATTAAGCATTTAGCGGTATTAGACGATATACTTGACGAATTACTTTCCACCGATGTCAAGCTTATAGTTAATAGTGATGCGCATCATACATATGATGTAGGGCGTTTTGACGAAGCCAATGCGTTGATAGCAAAATACGGTATAGAGGATAGAATAGTCAATTTAGGTGATAAGAGACCTGTGTTCAAGAAGCATTAAGGAGAATATATGATAGGATTTTACACTCAAATATACTTTGCTTCCAAGGTAACGGAAGGACTACCCATAGGTAGCAGTCAAGTCATCAGGTTATATCCCGATGCTTTTAGACTTGGCGTGTTGGGTGCAGATGTATTTGAGGGAATAGGTACAGTCAAGGCGGAATTAGATTCGATTCACGGTTACGACCTATTTGCAGGAGCGGCTGAGTATATACTCGGTAGTAGCAGTAAATGTCAATTAAGCTATATGCTCGGTATGATATGCCACTATTTATTGGATAGCCGAATGAAGCCATATGTTTATTATATGTACGAGCACGGTGTTCATCACTATTTTGATGACGGACTATCTGTTGAGGAACTTCAAGATATATCGGATTCTATAGATTATTATGTTCGTTGTAGTCATTTACTTTCATCTCTTGATGAGATACGCAAGTTTAAGGCAAGAGATTTTGTTATAGATGATATAATCGATTTGTATACCAATGCGATAGATCCTAAGTGTTTAGGCTATGTTGTTGAGCCGTCTGCATTTAGACAGGCATTTAATAATTATTCCTTTGCCGACCCCAAGCCTAAGAATATGCTTATCAATGACTATATGAATATCAATAAAAGCACATGGGAACAGATCCGTAACGAAAAAATGGAAACCAATGTAAGCCTAGAACAGTTGCTTGATAAGATAACTCCATTGGCACAGCGTATGATTAAGGATTATATGGCATCTGCAAGAAGCAATTATCCGCTCACCAAAAAGGCATTTATAATCAATGCTAACGGAGTAAAGATAGACTAAAAACGATAAATAAAAAAAAGAGCAAGCAAACGACTTATTTCGAATGCTTGCTCTTTTTTAGTAGGTTAAGCGAGTATACCGTCTTTGACCTTTACACCGAACGCATCAGCTAAAAGCTTTAATTGATCATCGGTTATGGTGTTCATTCTATCGAGGTGAGAGGTCAGCATGTATATCTGGGAAGCTTTTTCGACCGTTTCCACTAATCCGAATGTTTCGTCAAGATCTTTTCCTGCGCCGTAAATACCGTGTAAAGCCCAAACGACCACTCTTGCATGTTTCATTTTATCAGCGGTAGCCATACCTATATCGTTATTACCGCATAGCATCCAAGGTAGGACCTCTATACCGTCAGGGAAAACAACGATACATTCTGTGCTCATTTGCCATAGAGTATGTGTAAAGCTTGCGGAGTCAAGCTCATGAACATAGGTCATAGCCAATAGATTAGTAGGATGAGTGTGCATTACAACTCTGTTATTAGGATCAATTGACAGTCTTGCCATATGACTCATCAAATGTGCAGGAAGCTCGCTTGTGAATTTTCCACCGTCCGAATAGCCCCATAGAAGCTCGGCATCTAAGCCGTTTTGAGCAATTCTAATAATACCGAGATTTACATCGGGTGCATTAGCGACATTTTTGAAATATTTACCTGTGCCGGTTACAATGAAGTATTTACCTTTTAATTCGGATGCATCAAAGCCTAACGGAATAGTTCTTATCACGTTATTTAGAGCGAGATATTCGCCAACTTCGGATTCGTCCAAAAGTACGGAAATATTACCGCCGTTTCTTTCATCCCAGCCTAAGCGGTACATGTTAGATGCGGTATCACATAATTCTTTTACAAACGGTGCGGTTAGTATATTTTTCATCTTTTCAATAACACTTCCTTTTCGTATTCTTTAATATCCTCAAGCCAATCGATCGAGATATTGTTTCTTTTTAAATATTCATGCCAAATCAGTTCTACGGGAGCGTCTTTTAATTGCTCTTGCATATACATAAGCTCTGTAAAATTGCCCTCGTCTTGTAATTGTCTTAGTTTCTCATGCGGTGTCAAAAGAGCGGTTAATAGAGCCTTTTGAACGTTACGCTGTCCCATTACCCAAGCAAGTAAGCGGTTGATAGATGCATCAAAATAGTCTAATCCGATAAGGACCTTATTAATCGCATTATTGCGAACAATTTCTTTAGCGATTTCCTTTAATTCGTCGTCATATAGCACTACATGATCGCTATCCCATCTTACCCCTCTTGTAACATGTAAGGCAACTTTATCATAAAAAGCGAGCAACGAGGGAATTTTATCTGAAACATATTCTAACGGATGATAGTGACCGTTATCGAGCAAACAACAAATACCGTTTTGAGCGGCATAATTTTGATAGAATTCGTTACTGCCGACTGTATAGCTTTCGACACCGATACCAAACACTTTGCTTTCTACCGAAACGATGACCTTTGATCTATCATAGGGGGTAGATAGTATCTCATCAAGACTTGATTTTAATCTTAATCTCGGTGTAAGTCTATCGGCAGGCACATCCTTAAAGCCGTCGGGTATCCAAATATTCATTAGGCAATGACTATGCATTTCTTTAGCGAAATACTCAGCGATTTTTAGACAAGCCTTGCAATGATTTATCCAAAATGTTCTGATAGTGTTATCGGGTGATGATAGGGTAAGACCGTTTTTTACAAGCGGATGTGAAAATAACGTCGGGTTGAAATCTATTCCGTCGAGACCGATTTTTTTTGCGAACTCCACCCATTTAGCGAAATGCTTAGGCAGGTAACCGTCTCTATCGACCTTATCGCCGTCCAATAGTACATAGCTTGCATGAAGATTTAAGCGTTTCTTGCCGGGCATAAGTGAAAAAGCCTTTTCAATATCGGCAGTCAGCTCATCAAAATTGGTAGCTCGTCCGAGATAATTACCTGTTGTCTGAATACCACCGCTTAGTGAACCGCCCTTATCAAAACCAATGACGTCGTCTCCTTGCCAGCAGTGTATAGAAATAGGGATATTGCTTAGAGTTTCCAAAACTTTTTCCGTATCTATTCCTTGATCTTTAAAATATGATCTTGCAATACTGTATGAATTCATAATTATAACTCCATTTGACTTTTTATATTACCGATAGCAGTTGCTTCAATAGGTAAGGCAATTACTTTCTTACCTGTTAGCTCAGCGGTGAATGAGTTTACCAACTTATTATTGGCGCCACCGCCAACTATGTAGATTTTGTTGAACTTTTTATCAAGACATATTTCCAACTCGTCAATTGCTTTTTTATATCCCATAGCCATTGATCGGTATGCGCATCTATATATATCGCCTTCGGTTTTTGGGTAGGACTCGCCCCGTAAGAAAAACCAATCGACGATTCTTTCACTCATATTATCGGGTAGAGAGAAGACCTTATCGTTTACATTGAATACTCCGTCAAAGGTGCTTAAAGAAGCCAAAGCCGTCATTTCGTCAAAGCCTTTACCGAATTGGTTTTTAAGACATACATTAATCCACATACCTGTAATGTTTTTCAAAAAACGGATATTATTTACACCGCCTTCATTAGTGAAATTGACACTCATAGCAGAGCTTGATGTATTTGCTTGGTCAATCTTTGCACCGACCAAAGCCCAAGTACCGCTTGAAATAAGTACACTATCAGCCTCGTTATCGACTGCATAAAAAGCACTTGCAGTATCGTGAGTAGGACATAATTTAACTGTTACTTGTCCGCCGACCTCAATAGAAACCTTATCGCTAAGTTTACCAACAACGCAACCGGGATGATTTAACTTAGTGAATAACTTTTCGGGCAGAGAAAGAGCATCTATTAATTTCTCATCAAACTCTTTTGTTTGTGCGTTGACCAGTCCTGTTGATGTAGCGTTAGTGTATTCCTTTACCATATTATCGGTAAGTAGATATGCTAAGTATTCGGGAATCATAAGAAAAGCGTCCGCATCATCAAGTCGACCATCTCTTTTATCGCACATTAATTGATATATGGTATTAAACGATTGAAATTGTATACCTGTAACGGAGTAGAGCTTTTCAAACGGGA
>CAZUET010000058.1:0-10868 GCA_964619685.1 uncultured Christensenellaceae bacterium | reverse complement strand
TTGCATTATAAAAAACAACGCAAATATAAAAACTTAACTACAATTTAGCATGTAAAATCAGTTACTACTCTTGACTTTGCTCTCTTATGATGGCTTGTATTGCCAAAGAAACTTCTAAGCGTTTCTTCATCATCTCGCACGCATCTTTATAAGGTGTATATAGATCGCCTTCAAAATTCAAAGCAGATGCTGTACAACCACCCGAGCAATGATATTTGGCAAAGCAGTCCTTACAACCCTTTTTCTTATATACCGTATTCTCTCTAAATCTATCTTGAACATCGGTATTAAAGGTTCCCTCTAATACATTACCCATATAATATTCCTTACTTCCGCCCACAAATTGATGGCACGGATAAATATCACCGACAGGGGATATTGCAAGATACTCGCATCCAACTCCGCAACCGGACAACTTTTTACTTAAGCACGGAGATGAATCTAAATCAAGCATAAAGTGGAAGAAATTAAAGGGATGCCCCTCCTCCCATGCTTTAAGATATTCTCTTGACAGCTTTTCGTATTCCTCTAAGATTTTCGGAATCTGATCTTTACGAATAGCTAAAGGATGACTTGGATCTAAAACAACGGGTTCAACAGATATTTGGTCAAAATCCTTAGCAAGATATAGTACATCGTTACAAAAATCAATATTTCTGTTTGTAAATGTACCACGCACATAATAGCGTTTATCACCTCTAACCGCACGAAATGCCTTTGCATTACGATAAATAATATCATAGCATTGCTTACCGTTGCGTGATAATCTAACTGCATTATGGATATCTTCTCTACCGTCTATACTCAAGACGACATTATCCATTTCTTCATTTAAGAATTTGATGTTATCATCATTAAGTAATAAACAGTTCGTGGTCATAGTAAAACTAAACTCTTTACCTGTTTCTTGACCACGCTGACGACCATATGCAACGATATCCTTAACGACCTGCATATTCATTAACGGTTCACCGCCAAAAAAGTCAACCTCAAGGTTGTGTCTTGTACCTGAATGCTCTATTAAAAAATCAATAGCTTTTTTACCGACCTCGGCAGACATATAATCTCTATCGGTATTATATGTACCTTCTTTTGCAAAGCAATATTCACAACGCAAGTTACAGTCATGACAGATATGTAAACATAACGCCTTAACTATACTTGATTTGCGATATGGTACTTCAACATCGGTCTTGAGTAGATTATCTTTTTCAAGCTCCTCTACCTCTTGAATTATCTCGTTTATTTCAGTAGGCTCAAGCTTGCTATAATCTCTTTCTTCTATCTCAGTCAAGCTCTCGTATCTGCGTTTAATTACAAGAAAAGCAGCATAATCTACTTCGTGTAGACTGCTGCTAAACGGGTGAAAGACAAAATAGTGAACTTTGCCTTTATATTCGTAAGAAAAAGAATGAGTCATTAGTTCTGCTTAGAATCCTTACGATTAATGCGTTCCTCTTGCTTACAGGTTTGGTTACCTACTGTACAGCTTGTTTTACAAGCAGATTGACAACTGGATTGGCATTCGCCACAACCGATGACGTCAGATTTTCTTTCAGGCTTAGCAACTGTATTAATGTGTTTCATTAGTAATTCCTCCGAATTATTAGTATCTTTTAATATTATATTGACTTTTATATCAAATTGCAAGCGTTTTGAGCTTTTTTAACCACAAATTAAATAATTAAGTTGTTTTATGCCTTTTGAAAGGATCTTTTACCCTTATTTTTTTTCAATCCTTTAAGATTGACAGTCAATATTCCGCATATAGCTCCTACGCCGACACCTATCAAAAAATCATAAACTGTAACACTTCCGAAATTGAGTTCTCCACTTATCAATGAAAATACAGCGAAACTGATCAATGTATGCAAAAGACCAACAATTGCACCCACCCAAAAGCCACCCTTTTGACCTTTAAAACCTATAGAAATTCCAAGCAATAATGCTACAACCTTGATTACCTGATTGATCGCAGTGATCGTTTTCTCATCAATGTCTGTGTATTTTGCGACTAATGCAAGGATCAATATTAATACGATAGATGCTATCAAACTAAATAATAAGCATCTAATAATGTTAAAAATAGAACGCTTTACGGATCCTTTTTCCATAACTATCCTCCTTAATGATATAGAATAGATTATGCACTAAGATACCGTAGTATGCCTTTTTTACAAAAGAAAAAGGAGCTTACGCTCCTTCTTCAATCGCTATTAGATAGCGTCATCAATTTTCTTATCTTTCTTAGATTCTTCGGCATCTACTACTTCACCGTCTTCACTAACTATAGCTTCGCCACCTTCAACAGCTTCGCCATCTTCATTTACAGGCTTAGCTTCAACCTTTTTACCTGCTTCTTGCTTAGCTTTCATTTCAGCTTGAGCTGTAAGGTTTTGACTAATGGCTTCACGGGTAATGGTGATAATAACAGGGTTACCGGGAGTACCTACATCGACTTCGATAGTGTTGTCATCATAAAGCTTAGTAATAACACCTATCATCCTACCGATAGTTACGATCTTAGTACCTACACGAAGCTCGTTTTGCATTTGTTGATATTCTTTTTGTCTTTTCTTATTAGGAATGACGGTCAAAAGAATCATACCAACGATCATTACGATAAATATAACCCAAACAAGCCATTGACCACCTGCATTGGTTTGATCGCTTGTTGTGGAACCGGAGCCGGTAGCTTCTTCAGCTGCTAATAATAAATTATATAACATTATAAATCTCCTTTTTATGCGATATTATAATTATAACGCATTTTTTTAATAATTTCAAGTGTATTTATTGTAATAATTACACACATACACGAGTTTTGTCGCTAAATGTTGTTAATTTATGTTAAACAACCTTTAATCTATATCTGCTTTATCCTTATATTCAGCCATAAACGCATCATGGAATTCCTTAAAACGATCTTCTCTTATCGCTTCCTTCATCTTATCCGTCAAACGCATCAAAGTACGAATATTGTGAATAGAAACCAATCTACCGCCAAATATTTCATCCGAGATAATCAAATGTCTTATATAAGCTCTTGTATAGGTTCTACAAGCATAGCAGTCACATTCAGCATCAATAGGTCTAAAATCCTCTTTAAATCTTGCGTTTCTAAGGTTAATATTACCCTTGAATGTCATAGCAGTACCATTTCTTGCAATTCTGGTAGGAAGTACACAGTCAAACATATCTATACCACGGTATACGCCCTCTACCAAGCAATCGACACTTCCTACACCCATAAGGTAACGAGGCTGCTCCTTAGGATAATATGGATATATCTCTTCGAGCATTTCATACATTATAGGCTTAGGCTCGCCTACAGATAAGCCACCGACTGCTATACCGCATCTTGCATATTCTGCAGTACGCTTAGCACTTTCAATTCTCAAGTTTTTATACATATTACCTTGAATAATCGGGAATAGCATTTGCTTTTCGGTATCTTGACTAACCTTATAGCATCTATCGAGCCATCTGAGTGTACGCTCCATAGCGTCTCTTGCCTTAGCCTCGGACACTCCGGGCTCTGTGCATTCATCAAATGCCATCATAATATCCGAACCTAAAATATTTTGAATACCAATTGAATCCTCGGGAGTTAAAAAGTGCTTAGATCCGTCTACAACGGAGCTAAATGTACAGCCCTCGTCGGTTATCTTACGCAATTTTGAAAGCGAAAAGATCTGAAAACCGCCACTATCTGTAAGTAAGCTTCTATCCCAATTCATAAAATTATGAACTCCGCCTGCCTTTGATATTACATCAGTACCCGGTCTTAAGTATAAATGGTAGGTATTAGATAATATTATCTGAGCACCAAGTTCCTTAAGTTCCTCGGGAGATAATGCCTTTACGGTCGCCAATGTACCTACGGGCATAAAAACAGGGGTTTCTATAACACTGTGAGGAGTTGTCAATTTACCTATTCTCGCAGGCGTTTTACTATCGTTTTTAATAATTTCGTATTTAAATCCACTCATTTTTAATCAACCTATTTTTTGTTTTATTTATTGGAAAGCAAATCATTCTTTGTTACTTAAATACAAAGTATTTAATAACAGCACTACGATCAAACTATAAGATCAAGCAAGCATCGCCAAAGCTGAAAAATCTATACCTTTCCTTAACTGCTGTTTCGTACATGCTTAACGTGTTTTCTTTACCCATAAATGCGGAAACAAGCATTATCAAAGTGCTTTCGGGCAAATGAAAATTGGTAATAAGTCCGTCAACAACATTATAATGATACCCCGGATAAATAAATATCGAGGTATTACCACTACCTGCTTGAACTGCACCGTCACGGAAAGCACTCTCGACCGTTCTTACTGAGGTTGTACCAACGCAAATAACTCGTCTACCCTCTTTCTTTGCAAGATTGATTCTATCTGCAGCTTGTTGGGTCACCTCATAATACTCAGAATGCATTTGGTGAGTTTCAACACTATCTGTCTTAACCGGTCTAAATGTGCCAAGTCCAACATGTAAAAGAACCTCTTGGACTTCAACCCCCATATCCTTAACCTTTTGCATTAATTCGGGAGTGAAATGCAAGCCTGCTGTCGGAGCGGCAGCCGATCCGTCGACCTTAGAATAAACCGTTTGATACCTATTGGCATCTTTCAATTCTTCGGTGATATAAGGCGGAAGCGGAACATTACCTACTCGAGTAAGTATATCTTCAAAAACACCGTCAAAATGAAATTCAACCTCTCTCATTCCGTCCTCGCCACGTTTAGTAACGGTTGCCGAAAGTTCATCGGAGAAAATCACCTTTGTGCCAACAGTAAGTTTACGTGCAGGCTTACTTAGGCATTCCCAATGGGTATAATCCAATCTTTTCAATAAAAAAATCTCAATTTTACCTTCGCAATTCTCTCTTCTACCGAAAAGTCTTGCAGGTATGACCTTTGTGTTATTAATAACAAGTAAATCACCCGGACGCAGATACTCGGTTATATTGTAGAAATGTTTATGTTCAATTGAGTTATTTTTTCTATTATAGACCAATAGACGGGAGGAATCTCTTGGTTCTATTGGAGTTTGTGCTATTAACTCCTTTGGTAAATCATAATAAAAATCACTGGTCTTCATTTTCGTTCAATCCATCCGGAACAGGTCTTCCAAAATGCTTATAAGCCTTAGGCAACGCAATACGACCCCTTCCTGTTCGTGATATAAAGCCCATTTGCATCAAATAAGGCTCGTGATAATCTTCAATGGTCGATACATCCTCACCGGTCGATGCAGATAATGTATCTAAGCCCACAGGACCACCGTTAAATTGGTCAATTATACTCAAAACAATCCTTCTATCGGTAGAATCCAAACCAAGCTGGTCTATTTCCAATGCATCTAATGCCATTAATGCATGATCCAATGTAATGACCTTAGAACCTGAAAATTCGGCAAAATCTCTAACTCTTTTTAGAAAATTATTGGCAATTCTCGGAGTTCCACGACTTCTAACCGCTATTTCGTAAGATGCAGGCTCGGTAATAGTCATGCCCAATAAGGATGCAGACCTATTAATAATTCTTGTCAGCTCAACAGGCGTATATAATTCCAATCTACACGAAAAACCAAAACGGTCTCTTAGCGGTGCAGACATCATACCTGCTCTTGTGGTAGCTCCTACCAATGTAAACTTATTGATAGGCATTCTGACACTTCTCGCAGTTGGTCCTTGTCCTACTATAAAGTCAATAGAAAAGTCTTCCATTGCCGGATAAAGCATTTCCTCACACGGTCTATTTAGTCGATGAATCTCGTCAATAAACAAAACATCGCCCTCTTCAAGATTGGTCAAGATAGATGCTAAATCTACTACTTTATCGATAGCAGGGCCCGATGTAATTTTAATACCGGTACCAAGTTCGTTGGCAATTATATTAGATAATGTAGTCTTACCTAATCCCGGGGGACCATATAAAAGAATGTGATCTAAAGGCTCACCTCTATTCAAAGCGGACTTGATAAAAACTTTAAGATTATTTTTAATCTTATCCTGTCCGATATAGTCATCGAATGACCTCGGTCTTAGTTTATTATCCTCTTCGAAAGTAAAATTAGCCATTAGAATTCAATCCTTTCAATACAATACGAATAATCTCGGAAAAGTCAGAGCTGACCTGTCTTGCCCTCATTACAGGTTCATAAGCCTGTTGACGAGGCAATCCCATAGATTCAAGTGCTTCTAAAACATTAGTTACCACAGAATCTGTGGATGTACTCGTTACCGCAACGGTAGACAATGATCCAACCTTTTCCCTAAGCTCAAGCACAATTCTTTCGGCTGTTTTTTTACCGATACCCTTTGCACTCGATATAGTACGAACATCGTTGGTCATGATAGCATTTGTTAAGCTATCCACCTTGATTGCGGATAAAATCGACAAAGCTATCTTTGGACCTACACCCGAAATACTCGTTAAGAGTAAAAACATATTCTTTTCTTGTTTTGTAGCAAAGCCGAACAGTGTCATTTCTGCATCGTTGGAGTTTAAAACAAGCTGACAAAAGAGCTTACATTCACGACCAACGGACGGTAATGCTACCAAGGAAGTATTAGAAACACATATTTCATATCCGATACCGTTCGCCTCAACGATAACGCTTCCTTCTTGTATTTCGACTAATTTACCTACAATATAAGAAAACATATATAAACTACTCTTCCTCTTCGTCTTCGGGAAGAATTGCGTTATGATATACCTTTTGGACATCATCGTTATCCTCAAGCATATCTATCAATCTAATTATCTTAGTAACGGTATCAGAATCGGGAGTAACAGTATTTTGGGGAACCATCTCAACTTCTGCACTGATAATGGTCAAGCCTTTACCTTCAAGAGCCTCTCTAACCTCGGAAAAGCCTTGTGGAGAAGTGATAACCTCATAAACATCTTCGTCACTTACAACATCGTCTGCACCTGCATCCAATGCCATCATAATAAAGTCATCCTCGTCTAAGCCTTGACCATCAACGACGATAACACCTTGTTTATCAAACATAAAGGATACACATCCGTTATTACCGAGCTGACCGCCACACTTATCAAAATAGTGACGAACATCACCAACTGTACGAGTCTTGTTATCAGTTAAGCATTCAACGATAACTGCTACACCGCCTGCACCATATCCTTCGTAATTAATCTCTTCATAATTTACGTTTCCAAGCTCACCGGAAGCCTTTTGAATACTTCTCTTGATGTTGTCATTAGGCATGTTAGCAGCCTTTGCCTTGGAAATTACATCACGCAAACGAGAGTTAGAATCGGGGTTTGGTCCGCCTTGTTTAACAGCTATAGCAATCTCTCTTCCGATTTTTGTAAATGTGTTACTTCTTTGGGCATCGCCCTTTGCCTTTTTATTCTTAATGTTAGCCCATTTACTATGACCTGACATACTAATACCTCCTATTATGTTCTAAAATATACATTGATAAGCTTGCACTTACCCCTGCGTTTAAGGATTCAGTGTTATTTTCCATAGGAATACTAAGCGTTTTATTTGCTCTCGACCTAAAATATGTACTCGCTCCGCTCGCCTCACTACCAACTACGACAGCATAGCGATCCTCAGGTCTCTCTTCAAAGATATTAACTCCATGCATATCAAGAAGATAAACATCGCCGTCCCAATCGAACCCATCATAGCTCAATTCGCACACCTTTGTTCTAAAAATACCGCCCATAGTTGAACGAATACATTTAGGTGCATAGGGATCGGCAGAATCGAATAGCAATACGGCATCAAAGCCCGCTGCTCCTGCGGTACGAATAATCGTACCTACATTACCAGGATCACGCACACCGTCTAATATCGCTATTCTATTAGCATCTCGATAATTATTATCAGTAGGAATAGCACATACTGCAATAAGCCCCGACGGATTGACGGTCTCGGAAATTCTAACAAAAAGTTCTTCCTTAACGATTATAATCTCAGCTTCTTTATGATCTGAAAGGCTATCTAATAATTCAACTTTATTTTCGTTAATAAAATAATAAACAACACTAACAGTCTTAGGTATATCCTTAACCATATTAACACCCTCGACAACAAATAAACCGTTTTCCTCTCTACCTTTTTTGGTATAAAGAGATCTTAACAGCTTAATCTTATTATTGCTTATACTTTCGATAACCATAATCTAAAAACTCTATTAATACTTTTCTCGCCTATTACAAAAACGCTTAATAACAAAAAGCCGACAGTCCGTTAGGCTTGCCGGCTAATAAAAAACTATTTAGCGGCTTTCAACGCATCCTTTGCCTTTACGGTAAGAGCGGTAAAACCAGCTGCATCGTTAACTGCTATATCAGCTAAAACCTTACGGTTAAGATCGATACCTGCTAATTTTAAGCCATGCATAAATTGGTTATAATTCATTTCATTTTGATGTGCGGCAGCATTGATACGAGCGATCCAAAGTGAACGGAAATCTCTCTTCTTGTGCTTTCTGCCTACATATGCATATTGTTGGGACTTCATAACCGCTTCACGAGCGACTCTGTACAAATTCTTCTTAGAACCCCAATAACCCTTTGCTAACTTTAATATTTTTCTACGCTTTTTAACAGCATTAACAGCTCTCTTAATTCTCATTGTCTATCTCCTTATTTCTTGGGCAACATAGTTCTGATGGTACCTTCAAAAGCGGTATCTACATAACCACCGGCTCTAAGTCCACGTTTTCTCTTAGTTTCTTTCTTTGTCAAAATATGGTTCTTACCCATTTTTGCTCTCTTAATTTTTCCGTTCTTGGTAACACGGAAACGCTTTCCTGCACCAGAGTGCGATTTCATTTTTGGCATATTATTACCTCCGCAATTATTTTTTATTTTGTAATGCAAGCACCATTCTAATGGTGTTACCCTCTATAACGGGCCCTTGCTCTTTAACGGCATTCTCCATCATGGAGAAGAACTCATTCATAACATTGATTCCCAATTCGGGACGCTTATTCTGACGGCCTTTCATTCTAATAACGACTTTGACCTTATCTCCGTTAGCGATAAATTCATTCGCTCTCTTCGCTTTAGTTCTCATATCGTTAGTATCGATGACGATGGAAAGCTGAACCTCTTTAATCTTAATAATCTTTTGATTCTTCTTAGCTTCCTTCTCCTTCTTCTCAGTTTCGTAACGGAATTTGTCATACTGCATCAATTTACAGGTTGGTGTCTGACCTTGACCAACTTTGACTAAGTCTAAACCTACATCCTCTGCAATCTGCAGTGCGCTTTGAATCGACATGACTCCTAAGGATTTACCTTGAGTGTCAATGACCATTACTTCTCGATCTCTGATCTGATCGTTGATTAGATACTCTTTTATAAGAAAGTCCTCCTGAAATAAAAAATTCGGCAAGCAGAAGCTCCCGAACCAAAACAGAATTCACGCATGATACGTGCAAATATCAATTTTAGAACACAGGGACAACGAAATGTCCAAGGTGAGAATCATCTACTTCGCAAATATGATACCATTAACGATAAATATTGTCAACGGTTTTTCAACTGTTTTATAAAAATATTTTTACAATTCGACTTAATTAGATTACTAATTACTTTTGATCATTTTAGCGATTTGGCGAGCAACCTCGCTTGCATCATCACCAACAACAACCTCGGTATCGCATATTTCGGAATTACGGTACTCGAAGTCTAATGACATGATCCTTCTAATCTTATCTTCTATATCTATATCCCTTGATATAATGCTTTTGATAGCATCTGTTTTTTCACGATTAAGAAACACAAGCATTGCCTTATGACGATAGAGGTTTTTGAGAGTCAATGCTCCGCAAATATCTATAGGAATAACCGCAATACTACCTTTCTCTACAATTGGGGATATCTCTTTATCAGATGTACCGTAATGGTGTGAGCTATATACGGTTGTTTCAATATAACTGCCATCATTCAATTCATCGAGAAATTGCTTTTCGGATATAAACCTATATGCATCATCACTTTCATCTTCTCTCTTTGGCCTTGTAGTCGAAGTCAAGGGTTTCTCAAAGCCTTCGATTAAGGATAACTCATTTGCAATTTGATTTTTAAGAGATCCGGATGGACCTACTAAGCATAAAACACCACCTGCTTTTAATTCGGGAAATTTTTCACGAAAAGAATTGCATGCCATTTTACACAAATGCAAAAAGTCATCATAGCTATTAACCGAAAGAAGACCTGATAGGTTGTTATTCCAAGGCTTACGGAACAAAACGGGATATGCAGCTTTAGAATTGGAAATATTATGAGCTCCGTCATCAAGAATAATATCAAGGGAAATTACATCTTTTCTCGTTCCTAATATTATGTTTTGCATAGGTATCTCGGGAAAATCCTTAATTATTCTTTCAGCCCTTGCACTCATGCACTGAGGTGGAACGGCTGTTACAATAAATACATCTGCAATTTGAGATAGTTTTTTAACAAACGACTGTGCTCCCGGTGTGATAGGCTGGGTGCGAACAAACTCAGGATCACCATATAAAGCAATCCTTTCATCGGCATGTCTACCGACCTTACCCCATCCCTTGATATCTTCAAGAGTTAGAGGCTCTTCGTCGGGATGACGGGCATTAATAATAGATAATGCATAAGAATTACACTCATACAATGTATCGTCAACGTCTAAGCCTACACGCATTCTGTACTTTTTCATTCGCACCTTTCTCCTTTGAAAGAATTATAATATATCTCGTTATCATTGTCAAGGTGTTTAGAAACAGAAAAAAGTATAGTAATCTTACAGTATTTTTTTATATCACAAAAAAACCGATAAAAATAATAATGAATCGTCATAAGTACGGTAACAAAATAATACAATTAGTAAAAAAT
>CAZUET010000057.1:0-10958 GCA_964619685.1 uncultured Christensenellaceae bacterium | reverse complement strand
ACGATTGAAATTGTATACCTGTAACGGAGTAGAGCTTTTCAAACGGGATTATATCGTGAACCGATCGAATGATATCTTCCGTTCTGCTATCTCTATAACCGTAGCAAGGTAGTATGGCTTTCCCGTCTTTTATCAAAACATAATCTACCGCCCAGCTATCTATAGCCATGCTCTCGATTTTATCGTACTGCTCGAAGACAATTTTTAAGCCTTTTTTAATCTCGCAAAAAAGACGATTGACATCCCATACAAGATGACCGTTGATCTCGTCTAAGCCGTTACGAAAACGATATATTTCCTTTGTTTTTATTTCGTTGTTTTCCTTCCAGCCTACGATATGTCTTCCGCTCGATGCTCCAATATCTATAGCAAGGTAGTATTTAGTCATAACTCGTTCCTTCTTTTATTATAAAACCATTATAACACCTAAATGGACATAAATCAATTGGGCTATATATATAAAAGTATAAAAGAGAATAATTTCGAAACTTTATTCCACTTTTTGATTAGTTTTATAGCTATCCTCGTTGTTTTCCGAAGGTAGCGGATGATTTTTTGTTATTAAACATACAATTACGCAAGCGACAATGCAAATAATTCCGATTGGAATAATTATCCAATATATTGATTGCGTTCTTTGAGCAACTACATATGTATTTCGATAATCGTTTATTTTAATTTCGAGCTTGCTGTTATTGTAAACATAAGTTATTATCTGCTCGTTAGTGTTGCTGTCTATCGCCACCACGAGGGTATCTATATCGGCATCGGTGAAACTTATTCTGATAATAGCATCGTCTAAATACTCTATTTCATCGCTAAATACCATTTTAAAACCGAATAAATAATCAAGCTTGCCGTTATTTTTTGAGTAAAGTCCGTCGAAATTGTCGATCATTTGAAGGGATACGGTTACAGACGGATCTATTCCGTTAGGAAGCACTATTTCATACCAATCGGCTGAAAATGTTTTTCTCAATATTGTCAGAGTAGCACTCAACGGTGATATTTCATTATAATTAGCATTGTTTAGCGTGAAGGTTGCTGTTACCGTATAAATATTAGGTTCTGAGTATTCTCCGTCATAACTGACAGCTACATATTCGGGAAGTCCTAATACGCTTGGACGGTGATTTTCTCCGTCGTAAACAACTGTAAGATCATCGAATACAACATTAGACATATCGGCATCGGCTTTTTGAATGGTATAGGTATGTTCAAAATCGGTTACCGAATAATTAAGAGCAAATTCCTCGTCGAGTACCAGTGTAACGGTATGCTCTCCACTCTCTATAGGTATTGATTCGGCGTAAAGTTTAAGAGTTACACCCTCGGCACTTTTTGCGATATATTCGGGCATTTGCTCAAGACCGTTATAAATGAATTCGCTATCACTCCAAACCATATTTACCGATTGTTTTTCTATGGTAATATTTAGAGTGTTATTGGTAAGGGTGTAGTTTGAATTATCAACTACTGCAATTAAATCATACATGCCTGCATTGACAGGTTCTTTGTCGAAGGTGAGGGATAATTCGCTTTCGTCTAATGTATATGACGGTAATTGGATTTTACCGTTATATGTAAAAATGACAGTATTCCATACTGCGGTGATTGGTTTTGGCGTGACTTGGAGTATGGCGGTAGTAGTCGTTTCGAGATAGTTATCCGTTTCGCTTGCAGTAACGGTTACGCTAACCTTACCGACATTGGTTAAGCTGTTATTATCCGAATATGTAATAGTTCCGTCTGTAGCCGAAGCTACTATTGAATGAGCATTTTTATCATATACAGTATTCACATCGGGAGCATTGATAATTTGCTTTGCTTTGCTTATTATCAATGTAATATAAACGGGTACAGAATTATAGTTTTCACCGAGAACATATTCTGCTTCATATTGCCTTAGCGTACAATTCGGTATGATTGTATCGTTTTTCCAATGATAACTTTCATTTAATTGGTAATCGGACAGTGTTTTTTCGGGGGCATATACACCCTCTAAAATGGGGTGCATCGGTGCAGACGGCGTTGCTTTTTGAATATCTACCGTTATCTCTGACGATGTTAGGGTTTTTATATTACCAAGATAGTCGAATGATACTACGCATTTATATTTGCCCGAATCGCTTACTGCCTTGACTGAATAAGTGTTAAGTGAAGCATTTTCTAATAAAACATTATCCTTAAACCATTGATATGTTATAGTCGCTTGATCGGATAAGGGATGATTGACCACGACCGACATTGAATGAGCTTTGTCGGGAACATATATATCGGTATAGTCGGTTAAATGCTCGATTAAAGTCGGTTCAATAAATGAATAATTAGCATAAAGATTTAGTGAAGCGGTTATTTCGCTACCGTCTAAAACCGTTATATAGTCGGTATCATCTGCATTATCGGTCTTTGTCCACCCAAGAAATGTATGACCAAGCTTAGTAGGGGTAGGGAGGGTGATTTCTTCAGCGGTAACTATAATAGAAGCTATGCCCGATTCGTTGGGTGAATAGCCAGCCAGTTCTCCGCCGTCAAGATGTAGGTCTAAAGTCACATCCTCGGCAAACGCCGTATTAGGATATACCAAAAGGAACAGCACAAGGACCGACGTAAGAGCTATTAAAAGCAATGATTTTATTCTGATAGTGTTTCCCATTCGGTGTACAGCTCCTCTAATAGTTTTTGTTCGCTTTCGATATTAGCATATATCTCATTCATTTTTTCGTATTCCTTTCCGTTGAATATTTGTTCGTTAAGGTTTTTGATAAGCTCTTCTTTTTGAGTTATCATCTGCTCAAGTTCTCTTATACGTTCCACACGCTTTGCTTCTCTGCGTCTATCCTCCTTTGTTTTATAGGATTTAGGTGTAGATACAGGCTGTGGCTTTTCATCGGCAATTTTTTCCTTTTTGACTTCCTCGTTTTTGATTCTTTCGGCTTTGACTTCCTTTTCAATAGTTTGAAGGTATCTGTCATAAGAGCCCTTGAATGTCCTAACTTTGTCCGGAGACAATTCGAGAACAGATGTAGCGGTAGCATTCATAAAGTATCTATCGTGAGAAACATATACCACAGTACCCTCGAATTCGTTTATTCCCTTTTCGAGAGCCTCTCTTGCCATAAGATCAAGGTGATTTGTAGGCTCGTCAAAGAATAAAAGGTTAGATTCCTCGGCTAAAACGATAGCAAATGCGAGCTTCGCTCTCTCTCCGCCCGATAGAGAGGAAACACGCTTATCCATATCCTCGGCGGTAAAGAGCATTTTTGCAAGTATAGATCTTGCAGTTGTTTGTGTAAAAGCAGGGAACCTATACCATAGTTCTTCAAGCACGGTATTAGTCGGGGTAAGGTTTACATTTTCTTGATCATAGTAGCTTATTCTTAGGTTTTTACCATAGGCTATCGCGCCGTTACAATGTCTTTCTCTTGGTAGGCCCTTTATTTCACCGCTGCTTTGTAGGTTTGGCACAGGGTTATAATGATCGGTTTCAGCGTTTTCCATCCCGAGCAGTGTTTTTATCAAGGTGCTTTTACCGACTCCGTTAGGACCGACTATTGCCAATCTATCTTTGACTGTAACCTCAAAAGAAACGCACTTACATAGGGTAATATCGGCGACTTTAAGACATAGGTCATTAACGCTAAGCACATTCTTATTAGCTTCGTTCTTTTGTTTAAACCCGAATATGGGTGGTTTTTCAGGTGGCGTAGGTTTATCGATGATATCCATATTCGCCAAACGGTGAAGTCTGCTCTTTGCACTTTTAGAGGTTGTTGCTCTTACTATGTTACGCTCGGCATAATCGAGCATTGCCTCCACCTGCTCATGTTGCTTTTTATAGGCTCTTTCCCAAGCGTATAGATACTCTTCCTTTTGTTGTTTAAATTTAGAATAGTTACCTCTATATTCTTTAACATTTAGGTTTTCAAGCTCCCATATCTTGTTTACCGTTTTATCAAGGAAATATCTGTCGTGCGATACTATGAGTAAGCATCCCTTAAATTCCTCTTGTAAATATTTTTCGAGCCAATTCATTGTAGCCACGTCAAGGTGGTTTGTAGGCTCGTCGAGAATGAGTAGATCCACATCGGATAAAAGCAACTTAGCAAGTGCAAGCCTTGTCCTTTCACCACCGCTCATTACGGCAACCGACTTATCGTATGAGTCTAAAAAGCCCATACCGTTTAGAACTGTTTTTATTTTGTAATCGATATCATATCCACCCTTTGCGGTATGGTAATTATCAAGTTCTCTATGTCTTGATGTAAGAATGGTATATTCGAGCGAATCGGGTGAAGCTTCTGCCAATTTATGCTCTATCTCCCTCATTTCGTTTTCAGCCTCGAAGACCTTACTGAATGAATCGAGCATGGTTTCATATACCGACTTATCGCCATTGAGACCTGCATTTTGTTTTAGATAGCCTATAGATAGATTTCGTTTTTTTGTAATATCACCCTTATCAGCAATCAATTCTCCTGCGATTAATCGCAAAAAGGTGGTTTTACCGGCTCCGTTTTTGCCTATAAAACCAATGCGATCCTTATCGTCAAAGGTGAGATTGACATTTTCGAGAATTACATTATCCTCAAAACTGAATTTTATATCATGCGCTTGAAATAGCATATTTTTATCCTTTATGCACTCTTTGTGCCTTTAATTCTTTTCTTTGTTTTCGTCTTAGCTCAAAATCGGGAGATTCGCCGTACTTAGCCAAGCACATGAATATGATTGCAATAGCAACAACGGTTGTAGCAAATATAAAAAGTGCCTTTGAGCCACCCAAGTTATCCATTACAATTCCGCCTAAAATAGGACCTAATGTTTGAGCCGACATAGTAGCGACATAGTAAATGCCTGTAAATGTACCTATATCATTTGGTGTAGAAAGCTCTAAAACCATAGGTAGAGCGTTTACATTTGCAAACACCAAGCCAAATCCGCTTGCCATGTAGCATATCATAAAAATAATAGTAGCCGTATCCGAGCCTCTTTGAACGAATAGTGTTACCAATAAATATGAAATTATTGCCATTACATATCCGAAAATTATAGAGTTTTTTCTACCGACATGCTTAGCCATAAAGCCGACCGGGATAATGCCGATAGCGGCAATAAGGTAACTAGCACCCGATACGATAGAGGCTATACCGGTTGAGATATTTAGCACCTTTACGCAGTAGATAGACATATTATTACTTATAGCGTAATAGCCTATAAACCACATAAACACAGATGCAAGAATAAGGCAAAAGCTAACTATCTGCTTAGGCTTGTACTTTTTAAAGGTCTGGCTTAGCTTAGTTGCAGGCTCGTTTTCTCTTTTATCCTCGGTGGACAGTCCTAATTGCTTACACGTTTCCTTGCACTCGTCCACCCATTTATTTTCTTTCACCAGCATTATGTATAGCAAAAGGATGATAGTAATAGCGACGGCAAGCACACCGAATATTATCCAATATTGAAGGGTAACATCGAGATCTAATAGGAAAGTGACTGTATATATCAAAAAGCCTATTGCACCGCCAAGACCACCAATAAGGTTTACCATCGCATTTCCAACGCTTCTTAACGGGCTTGGAGTAATATCGGGCATAAGCGAAACGGCAGGGGTGCGTATGACTGTTTGTGCAAGAATTATAATGATTATCGAAGCAAGGAATGCCACAAAGTAGCTCCAATTTACCGTACTTTGCACATTTTTAGCGATAAAATTATTGACAGCGTCGCTTAGGTATGACGAGAACTTAATATATTCAACGGAGAGATCGTCATATTCGCTTTTTGTTAGTGTACAACTATCAAGAATGCTTCGTTGCTCGTCGGTAAACTCTGACTTTTCGAGAATGGTATTGGAGCCTTTCCTTGAATCGAATATCGAAATGGTATAAGCTTCTCCGTCATATATGGTGTAAATTCGTTCACCGTCAATAATTTGGTAATGGACTTCTGTTTTATAGTATGCGGTTGCGCCAATGAGATCGAGTAGACCGTCATTAGTGGTATTAGGATTATAAAGCGAACAGAAAAACAACTTTGGATCGCTGTTTAGAGTTTTCGTTCGTTCGATAAGATCATTATAAGTAGCTATACTTATCATGGAATAATCGCCGTTTTCAGCCATATCGAACCAAGCACCGAGAAGGTCGTATCTTGTTACCGTATCGCCCTTATTAATGCCGTATTCGGATAGATCGTCGAACATATATTGAACGGAAATACTGCTATCCTTTACATTAAAGAAGTATTCATAATCACTTTTAATGATTGACGAACTTTTTAGTTGATTACTGACCGATAGAGGCACAAACATCAATGCAAGCACAGTAATTGCAGTACCAATGACGATAAATGGGGTGCGTTTACCGTATTTAGAATGACATTTATCGCTTATTTTACCGAAGAATGGCAAAAGAATCATACACATAGCGCTTGCAATACCTACTATAATATTTCTAACGGTATTTGAAAAACCGAATGCATCTTCGAGTAAAAGGGGCATGACAAAATTATAAACATGCCAAAAGAGCATGACTGAAGCAAAGCCTAAGCCTACCTTAAGCGTTTTAGGATAGTTTAGCTTAAGATTGGTAAACTTATCGGTATTATCCGTCTTTTGGATAGTTTCTTCGTTATTATCAATATTATTGTTGTGAATTTCGTCGTTCATTTGTACTCTCCGCATTATACTGCAATTATATTTTAATGCATAATAGGGCATATGTCAATGAGGCGCTTTATTAAATATATTAAATAAATGAGAATAGTACATAAAAAAACAACATATAGGCGAAATGGGGGCGTAAAATCAAATATCATTAAGGTAAAATAAGTATTTTTAAGAAAAATAATGCGTCAAAAAGTTTAAATCTTTAAATATAAATGCTATAATAGATAATAATAGTTTAGCTCGTTTATTATCGTATAGACGAAGGAAGGTTAGAAATGCTGGAATTGAAAGAAATAGTGAAATGCTACGGAGAGGGAGAAAATGCAGTTCTTGCTCTTAACGGTGTATCGATCGGATTTAGGAAGAGTGAATTCGTATCTATTTTAGGTGCATCGGGATGTGGTAAAACTACTCTGCTCAATATTATAGGCGGATTAGATAGGTATACCTCGGGCGATATATGTATCGACGGAGTTTCTACACGCTTATATAAAGATTCGGATTGGGATGTTTATCGTAATCACAGTATAGGCTTTGTATTTCAGAGCTATAATTTAATTCCTCATCTTACCGTGCTTGAAAATGTTGAGATGGCATTGAATATCGGTGGAGAGAATTCGTCCGAGCGTAGACAGAGGGCTATGGAAGTATTGGGAAAGGTCGGATTGCACGGTCAAGAGAAAAAACTTCCAAACCAGCTTTCGGGCGGACAAATGCAGAGAGTTGCTATAGCACGTGCATTGATAACCAATCCCGAAATTATTTTAGCGGATGAGCCGACAGGAGCATTGGACAGTGTTACCAGCGTTCAAATAATGGAATTGCTTAAAGAGGTCTCTCGAGATAGGCTCGTTATAATGGTAACGCATAATCCTGAATTAGCCGAAGAATATAGTACGAGGATCATTACCCTTAAGGACGGTAAGGTCGAGGGTGATACCGATCCGTATATTATAGAAAAATCGACCGAGAGTAAGGTCATCACAGGAAAGACCTCTATGTCATTTTGGACTGCGGTCAAATCGAGCTTTAAAAACTTGGTATCGAAAAAGGCAAGAACCGTACTAACATGTATTGCAGGCAGTATCGGTATAATAGGTATAGCACTTATTTTGTCGGTATCTAACGGATTGAATGCGTATATGCAAGGAATGCAGGTTGACAGCCTTAGCGATTTTCCTATAAGTGTATCGGCGGTATCGGGTGATTTTACTAAATTGATGAGTATTGCTAATACAGGTAGTGTCAGCGAAAGCATGGATCTGTTGATAGGCGCAGACGGAATGATACATTATCCTGACGGATCGGTAGCATATCCGTATGAATCCAACTTCCAAAACGCTCTTAATAGCTTAGTCACCAAGAGTAAGATAAATGACGAATTTATTGAGTATGTCGAAAAAATGGACAGCTCGTTGATAAATGCAATTCAATACTTGCGAACTTATGATGCACATTTGGTATTAAAATACGAAGAAGACTTCTATCAATTAGTCAATGTGAACGATACAGGCTGGCAAGAGCTTCTTGATAATCCCGAATATATGCAATCGCAGTATGATATTATAAATGTAGCGGGCTATTATCCCACTAAAACGGATGAAATCGCATTGGTTGTCGATTCGTATAACCGTATTAGTACAAAGATATTGGATGCACTACATGTAGACTATTCTCGTTCGGAGGACGGATTAGGTTTTCTATCGGTTCCGTTTGAAAGCTTATTGGGTGTTGAATTAAGCTTAGTATATAACGATACATATTATGAGGAGGGCGAAAATGGAGTATACTCCGAAAGCACCACGCCTTATTCCGAAATGTATACAGCCGGTAAAAAACTTAAGGTTACCGCTATTTTAAGAAGTAATCCCGATGCAAAGGCTATGTGGTTATCGTCGGGTATAGCGTATACACACGGATTAATGGAAGAGATATTGGAGATAGAGCAAAATTCCAAAATTGCTCAAGCTCAAGCCCAAGCGTATCAAAATTTTCTTTCAGCAAAAGCTGCTAACGATAAGGCTGTCTTAATTGATGTAAAAACAGGTAAAGCGATGGTAAACGAATGGGTGACCATGCTCAATCTTGTATCAAAATTTTCGGGTATTGATGCTAACGAAATGATAGGTATCGACGATGAGACGGTATATCTTGAGGCTATGCGTAAGTTAGGCGGTACTACTCTGCCTGCGGTGGTATTTATTTATCCGTCCAATTTTGAGAATAAGGAAAAGGTTGTTGAATATCTTAACGAATATAATGTGGATAAAGAAAAGGATGACCGTATAACAGTTACAGATACTACAAGTGCCATGATAGGTATGGTTCAATCTATGATATCGGCTGTCTCCTATGTGTTGATAGCATTTGCTGCAATATCATTGATAGTAAGCTCGGTAATGATAGGAATAATCACATATGTATCGGTAATGGAGCGAACTAAGGAAATAGGCGTATTGAGAGCAATGGGTGCAAGAAAGCTGGATATCACCCGTATATTTAATGCGGAAACACTTATGATAGGTCTAACAAGTGGTGTATTGGCAATAGTTGTAAGCTATGTTTTTGATTTTATAATCAGTATCATACTTAGAGCGCTTACAGGTATACCTAAATTAGCTGTATTATCGCCTGTTAACGCAATAGTTCTTGTTGCATTGAGCGTATTCCTTACCATTATATCGGGGCTTATCCCTGCGGTTTTTGCGAGCAAGAAAGATCCTGTAGTTGCATTGAGAACGGAATAGTTTTTCTAAAAGGAATAAATATAAAATGAAAAGAGTTTTAAGTGGATTAAGGCGTGCCGTTGACGATTATAAAATGATTCAAGACGGCGATAAAATAGCAGTAGGTGTATCAGGTGGTAAGGATAGTCTTGTCTTAGCCAAGGCATTACATGATTATTCGAGGTTTTCGCCCGAAAAATTTACCGTTGTAGGTATACATATAGATATGGGCTTTAAGGATACCGATCAGAATAGGTTTGATGAATTAAAGGCGTTCTTCGATAAAGAGGGCATGGAATTGCATGTGATAAAGACTGATCTTGCCGAAATAATCTTCGATATCCGTAAAGAAAGTAATCCTTGCTCGTTATGTAGTAAAATGCGTAGGGGTGCATTATGTAATGCTGCTCGTGAGCTTGGATGTAATAAGGTCGCATTAGGTCATCATGCCGACGATGTTTTGGAAACTATGCTATTATCGTTAGCCTATGAAAGCCGTTTTTCCACTTTTTCGCCGACGAGCTATTTAGATAGAACAAATATTACTATTATTAGACCGTTAGTCTATCTTGAAGAGAAATATATTATTTCATGCGCAAAAAGACTTGATTTACCGGTAGTTATCAATCCTTGTCCTGCCGATAAGCATACGGAAAGAGAACATGCAAAGGAATTTGTTAAGGAGCTAATTCAGCGTATACCCGATATCAAAGAGCATATGCTATCTGCACTCTTTCATCCCGAACGCAACAATCTTTGGCCCATTAAACCCGAAGAATAACTCATATATGGGTATATTTTCCCGTCCTGTTATCATATATCATTTTCGTCCGCTGTCATAGTGTTTTCCGTTCTGTTATATTGAATATATATAAGCGAATTACTATCCGTCCGCTGATATACTGAGCGTAGTCGAAATCTGAATGTAATGAGGATCAAATGCCGTAGGCGTTTGGTATCTTGCGGACGAAAGTGGTACAGCCGTTTGGTATCTTGCGGACGAAACAAAAAACTAATTTGCTGTATTACGGACTATATCAAATAGTCTTTTTTTTTATTCTTACTTAAATACATTTTTCTTGTACTCTCTCCACCTCGTAAATGCTTTTCTTTGTAATTAATATCGAGAATTTTCCTAACCTCTTTATATTTTGAAGGACTTAGTCCGGGAAGCCTTTTTGTTAGATCCTTATGAATAGTTGACTTTGCAATACCGAAAACAAGTGCTGTATCACGCACTGTAGAATGATGCTTTATGACATAATCCGCAATTATCAGCGTTCTTTCATTGATGGTGTAATTCATATTGAAGGGTATGCGTTTAATTGCAATATTATGCCGAAATTCGTCTATAAATAGAATGGTTTTAGGTTTTCATTCTCTAAGTTTGTTTATATCGACAATGTAATTATGCGAAATATATTAGACTATTAGTGTTGTAAAACAGTTTATAAATATTTATTTTTAATTAAATTTTTAATAATTAATATTAGCATATATTGTTTATCAAGTAAATATAGCGTAAAAGCTTTTACCGCTATTGACTTTTGACCCCCTTATAT
>CAZUET010000056.1:0-11065 GCA_964619685.1 uncultured Christensenellaceae bacterium | reverse complement strand
CTTTTATGGAAGGTAAAAGAGGAATATTAGCGGTATTGATAATACTAAGTGCTTTGTTTTTAATTGCAGGAATAGTATTTGGAGTATGCTTTGCAGTTGGGTTAACCGATGTTTTTGCTAATACTGAAGTATGGCTTTATCTATGTGTAGGGTCGATCGGCATATTCGTTTTATCCTCGTTAGGTGCAATAATTGCTCGTAATTCCATTATTACCGCCGATAATACATACGATATACTATGTAGGATTGACGCATTGCTCAAGGAAAAAGGATTGACTGATGCGGATATTGCAAGGCGTGATTTAAAGAGAGCAGAAAAGATTGCTAAAAAAGAAGCTGCACTAAAGGCTAAACTCGAGGCAAAAGCATTAAAGGATATTTTAGAAGAAAATAAGCGTGCTGAAAAAACTACTCGTAAGGCTGAAGAAAAGAATACCGAAGAGATAAAAAAAGAAACTATTGAAGAGATAACAGAAGGAATCGTTTTAGACGAAGTTACCGAGCCTGTCGAAGAAGAGGTTAGTGTTGACGAGATAGCTGTAGATATTTTACCAGTAGAGGAAACAGTTGAAGTAATTCCTGAATCGATTGAAGTAGTACCGACCGAAACTGTGGAAGAAGTAACCGAAACAATTGTTAACGATGAAATTACTAATGACGATACCTCAGTAATCGAACCCATCACCGCCGAAATCGAAGAAAAACTAATAATATCATACGAAGATTGGAAGAAAGGTTTGGAAGGTAGAATAGTTTGCGCTGAGTGTGGTGGCATTGTAAGAGCTTATAAAACTAAGAGTGGTCAAATAGTTTTATCTTGTGTAACGGCTCGTAAAGAACCCGATAAGTGTTCATCAAATAAGAAACTTTCTATCGATCAATTCAGCGATAGGTTTATTGCGTTTTATAATGAGTTTTTCGATGCGGAAATTAATTCATTTGATTTTGATTTGTTTAATTCCAAAATAGAGAATACGGAACTTATTGACGGAGAGATCAAGTTTACAGCAAAGATTGATTAATATAATTTGAAAATAAGGATAAATATCACGTATCCTTATTTTTTACTATTGTTACAAAACATTTTACTTATATCATTGCTGTATAAAAAAACGACATACGGATGAGAATATCATAAATAGATAAAAATGTGCGATTTTAAAAAAAAATGAATAACAATTTTGTTGACAGTATTTATATTTTATGATAAAATCATTTTATCCGCATGGAAAGGGTCACTATGTCCAAGTGTCTTATGACCACCCTGACAGCGAGACCTGGAAAGGAGGTAACTAAGAATGTACGCAATTATGGCAACAGGCGGAAAGCAATATTCCGTTAAAGTCGGTGATGTAGTAAGAGTTGAAAAGTTGGAAGTAGAACAAGATTCTATCGTTAAACTTGATGTTCTTTATATCAATGACGAAGGTAACGTATTAACAGGTTCCGATTTGGAAAATGCATACGTTGAGGCTAAAGTTGTAGGCGAAGGTAAGGGCAAGAAAGTTGTAGTTTACAAGTATAAGTCCAAGAAGAATATTCGTCGTAAACAAGGTCATAGACAACCGTTCACCGCTTTAGAGATTGTTAATATCTGTAAATAATGACGACGGTAACAGTTAGTAGGATTAACGGAAGAATAGCTGAGATTATTTGTGACGGTCATACCGGATATGGTGTAGAGGGCGAAGATATCGTATGTGCAGCAGTAAGCTCCATAGTTCAAACTGCGGTTTTAGGCGTATTAAGCGTAGCCGGAGTTAATGCGGAATATGAAGTAAATGAAGAGCGTGGATATTTGAGATTGACCTTACCGAAGCAGATGACATCCACTCAATCGCATGATTGTGAAGTCATACTCAAAACTTTGATGTGTGGCATTGCTGATCTACATGAGGGCTATTCAGATTTTGTGGAATTGGAGGTAAAATGATGAACTTTATTAAAATTCAATTGTTTGCACACAAGAAAGGTGTAGGTTCTTCAAGAAACGGTAGAGATAGTGCTGCTCAGCGTTTAGGCGTAAAGAGAGCAGACGGTCAATATGTATTAGCCGGTAACATTCTTGTTAGACAAAGAGGAACAAAATTCCATGCAGGTGAAAATGTAATGCGTGGTAAAGATGATACTCTGTTTGCTGTTTTGAGTGGCGTTGTTCGTTTTGAAAACAGAAACGGAAATAAAGTTGTAAGCGTTTACGCTGAAAACTAATAATTAATGTAATTATTGAATGCTTCCCTATGGGAAGCATTTTTTTTAGAAAAAAAGGCAAGTCATTTATTGATTACGGCTTGCCTTTTGAGATTTATATTTTTTATACTAACCTAATTGATTGGGTGGAATCTTTTTTTTGTCTGGAAAACTTTTATCAAATTCATCTACATCTTTATCATCGATAAAATATGTATTAGGTGTGGAATACTCTCCGTTTGTTCCGTTTAAATAGTCGTTTTTAAGTTCCTTACAAAAGAAGAAAGACAGATCTGTTCCTTCCGGAACTCCGTGATAACCTATTCCTTTATTTGATGCGAAAGTAAAACCATAAAGAGTAATATTGTCGCCAATATATTGGTTAGACCATTTACTATGAGTAGTGCAAATCCCGAAAAAGTAAAATTTTGAAAAAGTACATCTTCAAACGAGAGTTTTTGAAAGAAAGGGAGAATAGCATCCATTCCAAGGGCTTTATCGGATTGATTAATAAGCATACCTATTGCACCTACAACTGCACCGATACCTATAAATAGAACTCAAAATATTAAGACCTTATGTATTACTATATCGTGATTTCATACACTTAACGCCTCTTGTATTCTACTAATTGAGGGTTAGAGCAATTTTCGCCGTATTCGCATACTATTAAAAAGCTTTCGCTTACGACAATTCCATAACAGGTTTTACCGCTTTCATCGAATAAATTGGCAACCTGTATACCTAAATACATTTCGTCATCCTTTAAAAATTTCACCTTATCTCCATTAGGCAATTCATATTCGAGATTGACGAACTTACCGACTAAAGGATATAATTCAACTACCTTTTCCATTCCATCTATACCAATTGAATTGATCTCTTCAATTAGTTTTTTCTTGTATAAAATGTAGTTTTCTTTACCGCCTATTAAAATATACTTTGCAATACTACATTGCTTTCCGTAAGGACAGCCGTTAGTTTCGCTGCAACCGCTGCATTTATCGTTAGTAGGGCATTCTAAACAATTTGCACCACACAATGATTCCTTCATAAAATATCTCCTTTTTAAGTTTTAATCATTTTTTTTAGTATAAGTATAGGCTGAGAGTTAGGTTTTGTCAACATTGATAAGTAATTTTTTAAATAATTTACTACATAATAGAAAATATGTCTATGCTTTAGTTTAAGTGTACGAACATTAATACTATTTTATTAATGTATTTCTTTTGTAAAACAGCGTATTGATTTTAAAAATCACTTGCAAGCGATTAAAGGATTTGGTATAATATAAATGTTAAAGTATATTATAAAGGTATGAGAATTACCCTTTATTATTGTAAATATACCGATTCGATCAAATGTATGACAATAGGAGATCACCGTTGTGAAAAAAATAGATAGTACTGTAAAAAAAGAGTCCTTATATATCGCAATTTGGGTAGTGATACTTAGTGCGATCATGGAGGCTGTTTTCTTGATAATTGGTAAATGGGATTATACAGTCATTCTTGGTAACCTTTTAGCCGGTGTTATTTCCATTCTTAACTTCTTTTTAATGGCGTTAACCATTCAAAGTGCGGTCAATAAAGAAGATAAATCCGCAAAGGCAACAATGAAGTTATCTCAAATGCTCCGTATGCTTATGATACTGGTCGCTCTTATTTTAGGTGTCGTCTTACCATGCTTTAATATGTGGGCAAGTATTATCCCATTCTTTTTCCCGAGAATTGCAATAACTTTTAGAGGAATTAAAAAGGATAAAAAAGAAAAAAAAGATAATAACAATAACACTGATGATACTGAAACGCCAACGCCCAACGAGATCGATTCAGGAGGTGAAGTGAGTGAATAAAAAGGAACTTCGATTTAAGCTCGTTGATATTTTATACCTTGCATTATCTATTTTGCCTATTCTTTTTGGTATCGTTCTCAAGATATTGACCAATGTTCCATCCGATTCGATAGAGATTACCGGTGCTACAATTTATTTTACGATATCAATGCCTTTACAGGATCTACCTATAACCGAGGCACAGGTCAATTCGGTGATAGTAATCGTATCGTTGTTAGGACTATGTTTATACTTAACTCACGGATTAAAAACAAAGGCTGAATTAAAAAGACAGCATTTGGTAGAATGGATTGTTGAAAAGACCGAGAATATGGTTAAGGGCAGTATGGGTGACTTCTTTTCGGGATTTGCACCGTTTATTGCTGCCATAATGGCGTTATCTGCATTTTCGAGCTTATTGACGTTATTTGGTCTTTATCCACCGACATCCGATCTAAATATAATAGTAGGTTGGTCTATACTTGTATTTATTATCATGACGCATTATAAGCTAAAAGGAGGAGTTTGGCACTATCTCAAGGGCTACACCGAACCGATAGTAGTAATGTTACCAATGAATATAGTTAGCGAAATTGCTACACCGATATCAATGGCGTTTCGTCATTATGGAAATGTGCTTTCTGGCTCGGTTATTGCGGTTTTGGTATCGGCTGTATTGAAAAAACTATCAAGCTTAGTGCTTGGTTGGTTACCGGGAGCGTTGGGTGAGATTCCATTCCTACAAATAGGACTTCCGGCAGTGTTATCGTTGTATTTTGATATTTTTAGTGGTTGCTTACAAGCATACATTTTTGCAATGCTGACCATGTTAAATATTTCCGGCGGATTCCCTCAAGAGGAATATGAAAAACGCCAAGCAAAAAAGAAAAAGAAATTAATAAAACAGGAGGATTAATACATGTTAGAAATCGCAGTTGGAATTATTTTAGGTTGTTGTGCATTAAGTGCCGGTCTATGTATGGGTATTGGCGCTGTCGGTCCAGCACTCGGTGAAGGTAACGCAGTTGCAAAGGCATGTGAAGCTATAGGCCGTCAGCCTGAAAGCAAAGGTGAAGTAACATCTACCATGATTATGGGATGTGCAATTACTGAAACTACGGGTATTTATTCATTAGTAATTGCACTTTTGTTAATATTTGTTGCTCCGAGCATCTTTGTTAATGTATTGAAAGGACTTCTCTAATTATAAAACTTTGTAGGAGGAATTATCATGCCAACACTGGATATTATTTCGGTAAATATATGGCAAATTTTAATTTCCCTCATCAATCTATTCATTATTTTCCTGATATTGAAAAAAGTTTTGTATAAGCCTGTAAAGAAAGTTTTAGACGAGAGAAAAAAGACATTAGACGATAGTTATTCGGTGGCAGCCGAAGCAGAGCGTCAGGCTCAGGAAAATAAAGAAGCATGGGAGAAAAAAATGGAGACCGCATCGGAAGAAGCGGAGGACATTTTACGATCTGCGACCGCAAACGCAAATAGACGTAGCGATAGAATTATAGCCGAGGCTCATGAAAGGGCTGACGGAATTATTAGGCAAGCTGAAAACGATGCAGAGTTGGAGAGAAAAAAGGCAGAGGGCGATATCAAACAAGAGATTGTATCTGTATCTACTGCTTTAACCGAAAAAATACTTGGTCGTGAGATAACCACTGAGGATCACCAAGCTTTGATTGATTCATTTATCGAGGATATTGACGAAGATGGAAATAAGTAGTGAATATGCAACTGCATTGTTTGCTTTAGCGATTGAAAACGGTAAGGCGAATGAATATAGAGATGCTCTTAATGCAATAATGACGGTAATTTCGGAAAATCCTGATTATATCGATCTTCTTGCATCTCCGTCCATTCCAAAACAGACAAGACTTCTTGAGATTGATAAAGCATTTGCCGATTTTGCACCTCAGAACATTGTGTCATTTGTAAAGGTGCTATGTATAAGAGGTCGAATTAAAGAGCTTTTTGATTGTGTTAAATCTTTCAATCAGCTTGTCGACGAGCATAATAAGATTTCTATTGCTAAGGTAACCAGCCCCATAGAATTGACAGAATTACAAAAGACCAAGCTTATACAAAAGCTTGAAAAGTCAACAGGTAATCGTGTTCAGCTGAACTGCATTGTAGATACATCTATAATAGGCGGACTTATGATAGAAATAGACGGACGAGTGATAGACGGAAGTGTTCGTTATCGCCTTAACAATTTAAAGGAAGTGATTAAAAAATGAGCGTTAGACCCGAAGAAATTAGTAATATAATTAAAGAACAAATCAAGAACTATAAATCAAAGTTCGAAATGAAGGAAACGGGTACGGTAATTTTAGTCGGTGACGGTATCGCAAGGGTATACGGACTTCGTGACTGTATGGCAAGTGAGCTTCTTGAATTTGAAGACGGAAGTTTTGGTTTGGCTCAAAATCTTGAGGAAGAAACCGTTTCTGTAGCATTATTATCTAATGAAAACGATGTTCGTGAAGGAACGATCGTAAAAAGAACTGGTAAGGTTTTATCCGTGCCTGTAGGCGAGGGGCTATTAGGAAGAGTTGTAAATGCACTTGGACTGCCTATAGACGGTAAAGGAGAGATTGTAACAGATGAAACTCGCCCCATAGAAGCGGAGGCTCCCGGTATTATAGAAAGAAAATCGGTATCCGTTCCCCTTCAAACAGGAATTAAGGCAATAGATAGCATGATTCCTATAGGTAGAGGACAACGTGAGCTGATAATAGGGGACCGTCAAACAGGTAAGACGGAGATCGCAATAGATACTATAATCAACCAAAAGGATAGCGGTGTTATATGTATATATGTAGCTATCGGACAAAAAAATTCATCGGTAGTTAGAATAACCAATGAGCTTATTCAAAACGGTGCAATGGAATATACTATCATCGTATCGGCATCGGCGGCAGAATCTGCACCTTTACAATATGTAGCGCCGTATGCGGGATGTGCGATGGCTGAGTATTTTAGAGAACAGGGTAAAGATGTTTTGATAGTTTATGACGATCTGTCAAAGCATGCTGTTGCCTATCGTGCATTATCATTACTCATTCGCCGTCCACCGGGAAGGGAGGCATATCCGGGTGATGTTTTCTATTTGCATTCACGCCTTTTGGAGCGTGCGGCATGTGTTGCACCTGAATATGGTGGCGGATCAATAACCGCATTACCTATCATTGAAACCCAAGCAGGCGACGTATCTGCATATATTCCGACAAATGTAATTTCAATTACAGACGGACAGGTTTTCCTTGAAACAGAATTATTTCATTCGGGCATTATGCCTGCAATTAACCCGGGTATATCGGTCAGCCGTGTAGGAGGATCGGCACAGCTTAAAGCTATGAAAAAGGTGTCGGGGGAGCTGAAATTATTGTATTCGCAGTATCGTGAATTGCAATCGTTTGCACAGTTCGGAAGCGATCTCGATGCTGATACAAAAGCAAGGCTTGCACTTGGTGAGCGTATAGTTGAAGTGCTCAAGCAGAAAAAGAATGCTCCTGTGCGTGTTGGCTGTCAAGTTGCTATAGTTTATGCAGTTATAAATGGTTATCTAAATGATATTCCTGTAAAAAAGGTTTCGGAATATGAGCACGATCTATATGAAAAGCTCGAGAACGAGTATGATGATCTTTTGATTAGATTTGAAAGCGGAAGCTATGATCAATCGGATATAGATGAATTGAAAAAAGCTTTATCCGAAATGCAGAGGTGATATAAATGGGCGGTAATACCAAACAATTAAGAAATCGCATGAAAAATGTCGATTCTACTTTGCATTTAACTAAGGCAATGGGTTTGGTTGCTTCTTCTAAAATTCGTCGTGCTGGTATTGCAATGGAGAAAAGTAAAGCATATGCCGAACAATTTCAAGGCATAATTAATTTGCTTATTACATCTCCCGAATGTGCAAAAAGTCCGTATATAGCATTACGAGAGGGGAGTAAAACAAGGCTTATTGTTATTGCTGGCGATAGAGGAATGGCAGGGGGCTATAATTCTAATGTATTTCGTTATGTTAAAGATTACCCCGATGCGGAGATTATTCCAATAGGTAAACGTGCTTGTAGTAGTTATGGCAGAGATTCAGTTTCTGCAGAATTATTAACAGCAGAGGACGCTTATGCGTTGTCTTGTAAACTATGTGATGAATTTATCAAAGGTGATTTTGATAGATTGGGTATTGTTGGAACGAAGTATATATCAATGATGACCCAAGAGCCGTATGTGAAATGGGTGTTTCCTTTAACGGTTGATGATAGTATAGAAGCAACTAATATAACATTCGAGCCTGATCAAGTAACATTGTTAGAAAAAGCAATTCCTGAGTATCTTACAGGGATAATAATAGCAATCGTTAGAGAAAGTTTTGCAAGCGAGGTTGCAGCTCGTAGGACTGCTATGGATTCGGCAGGCAAGAATGCACAAGAAATGATAGATAATTTGCAGTTAGAATATAATCGTGCAAGACAAGGTGCGATTACACAAGAGCTTACGGAAATCGTTGCAGGCTGTGGCGATTAAAGGAGGTATATATGTCAAATAAAGCAACTGGTATTGTTGCTCAAATTATGGGACCGGTAGTGGATGTACGCTTTGAGGAAGGCTTTTTACCCGCAATTTACAACGCATTGACCATTAAAAAGGGTGATAAGCAACTGACTGTCGAAGTCGCTCAGCATATCGGTGATAATACAGCACGGTGTATTGCAATGTCGTCGACTGATGGACTTAAAAGGGGTACTCCTGTAATTGATACAGGTAAGGCGATAAGTGTTCCTGTAGGAAGAGAAACACTCGGTAGAATATTTAATGTTCTTGGTGAGCCTGTAGATAATAAGGCTGAACCCGAAACAAAAGAAAAATGGAATATCCACCGTACCGCTCCGGCATTTAATGAGTTATCTACATCGACCGAGATACTTGAAACAGGTATCAAGGTAATAGACCTTATATGTCCTTACTCTAAGGGCGGTAAGATAGGTTTATTTGGCGGAGCAGGTGTAGGCAAAACTGTTCTTATCATGGAGCTTATCAATAATATCGCTAAGCAACATGGCGGTCTATCTGTATTTACAGGTGTAGGTGAACGTACTCGTGAGGGTAATGACCTATATAATGAAATGAAAGAATCAGGCGTTTTGGATAAGACTACGCTTGTCTACGGTCAAATGAATGAGCCACCGGGAGCTCGTATGAGAGTTGCACTTTCGGGATTAACAATGGCTGAATACTTCCGTGACGAGGAAAGGCAAGATGTCTTATTATTTATAGATAATATTTTCCGTTTTACCCAAGCAGGCTCCGAGGTTTCGGCATTGCTTGGTAGAATGCCCTCTGCAGTAGGTTATCAACCAACACTTGCAACCGAAATGGGTGCATTGCAGGAACGCATCACATCGACAAAGAAAGGCTCTATTACATCGATACAAGCTGTCTATGTACCTGCGGATGACTTAACTGACCCGGCTCCGGCAACCACATTTGCACACTTAGATGCAACGACTGTATTGTCAAGAAGTATCTCATCCCAAGGTATATACCCTGCAGTAGATCCGTTAGAATCGTCAAGTCGTATATTATCACCTGACATTTTAGGTGAAACTCACTATCAGGTTGCACGAGAGGTTCAGAGAATATTGCAACGCTATCAAGAATTAATGGATATTATAGCCATAATGGGTATGGATGAATTGTCCGAGGATGATAAGCTGTTAGTCCAGAGAGCAAGAAAGATACAAAAATTCTTATCGCAACCGTTCTTTGTATCTGAAAAATTTAACGGTTTTACAGGTAAATATGTTCCATTGTCCGAAACTATCCGTGGTTTTAAGGAGATTATCGAAGGAATGCATGACGATCTACCAGAATCTGCATTCTTATATGTTGGTTCGATAGACGAAGCAATTGAAAAGGCAAAGAGGATGAGTGAATGAGAACGCTTCGTTTGATAATAACATCCCCCGACGGGCATATATTCAATGACGAGATTGTCAAGGTCTCTGTTAGAGGTGTTGAAGGCGATTTCGCCGTAATGGGTGGTCATATTCCATTTGTTACGGCACTTAAGCCGTGTAAATGTAGAATAGAAATGCCCGACGGAGAACAAAAGATAGGAGAGATCGACGGTGGAATGTTAAGCGTCAATAAAGACATCGTAACACTTTTATCAAGTAGTTTTAAATGGATTCCAGCCGATAATTAATTGAGATAAATATCTATATCCACCGACCTTTTATGTTTTAGTCGGTGGATTTTTTATAAAAAAGCTTCTCAAAACGAAGATTTTCATTTGAAGAAACTTTCCCCCCCCCCCCCTTTATATCTCAATCGATCGATACTTGAATCAATAGAGAGATTATCTATACATTTGATTTTTCCGCTAATCGAATATTATATTTTTCGAGTGTTTTGGTAAGAATCCATTAATATTAGAGTCAAAAAAATTGGTATCTTTATGCGTAATTATTACTGCAATATTCAAAAAAAATAAAACAATAACAAATCTGAATAAAACCTCTTGACAAGTTCACTTAGATAAATTATAATTTAGTTAATCTAAGTGAACTATTTTTTAGGAGTAGTATGAACAAAAATTTTAATGCTAATGCCGTATTATCCATATTTGCTAAAAACTATATGGAGCTGAAAAAGGATTTACCCATTAGACCAAGTGAAATGGGTGTGCTGAATATTATTACCGAAACCGTTGGACCTCATACTCCGCTTAAGCTTGCCGACCTTTTGTGTGTATCTAAGCCAATGATAACAGCACATATCAATTCATTGATTTGTAAAGGTTATGTATTCAAAGAGCCCTGTGTAGATGATAAACGAGCTTATTATGTTAAACCTACCGATAAGGGTGTCGAATTGGTCAATATGGCAAAAATTGATATGGATAGATATATAGATAGCTTAATTATCGGATTAGGATATGAAGATTTTGATACATTTATCAAGCTTACATCAAAAGTAAATAATATATTAGAAAATAAAGGAGAATAGATA
>CAZUET010000055.1:0-11066 GCA_964619685.1 uncultured Christensenellaceae bacterium | reverse complement strand
GAATCCTGTATTGGAAGCTGTGCTATAAACAGCCTTAGGAACGATGATCTCTAAGTTAGCCATATCAACATCATTTTTGTTAAGACGCATAATGGCACCCTTTTCGACATTACCGAACCAATTCTCTTTATACTCGTCGAGAAGGTCGCTGTAACCGTTGATGAAATAAACATAGTCACCGTGGTATACAACAGAACCGCCATTACTGATCGACTCGTCGGCATTATCTAAAGTGAATGTAGAATTACTGTAGGACTCACAGCCAACCATAACGGTAACTGCAAGGATTGCTACTAAAAGGATACTGATAGTTAAAATAATTTTTTTAGTCATTTTTTATTCTCCCATTTGCTCCATAATAAGAGCGTGCGAATAATTTTTTATCTCGGTACATAATTATATAATATAAAAAGGCATTTTGGCAATAAAAAAAGTGCATTTTTTTAAATACTATGCAAAATTTCGGTAAATTTAGGAAAATATCCGCTCTAAAAACGAAAAAAACGGATAAAAATACGCAAATAAGACATTCCGACAGAAAAAATAAGCGGAATACCTATTTGATAATTCTCGAGGAACATAATAGACTCGTGCAAAAAATCAAAGATAATAATTGATAAAAGGGGGAATCTAATAATGTTGTATAAAAAAATATACATAATGAAGGGAAATGACGGAGTGAAAAGCGTACTAAAATTGACCTTGGTGGAAAATGGCTTTACCGAGCTTGAATTAAATACTCACTATGCATATGGTGAGAGCTACACCTTTATTCTTAAATCGGGTGTATTCGTTCATGTCGAATCGTTTGACGGAAGGTACTTAAAAAGGCGTTTTCCGCCATTTGACCCTGACGGATTATTGGCAGCGGTATGCTATAACGGAAAAATTTTATGTATGACGGCACCGACTCCGTATGCACCTATGGAGTTGTTAGAGTTATCCCAAAAATATAGTGTTATCAAGGTTGATAATATAGACCAAAACAAGGCTGATTACACCGAAGCGGAAGAAAACACTAACTTGGAAAACGAAAGATTGGTAGACACAACCGAATCAGTTATAGAAGAAGCTTTGTTTGTCAATAAAAACGAATCTGAGCCTGTCGATAGTGAAAGCAATAATCATATGGAAAATAACATTGCGCACGATATTAGCAACGACTACAATATATTAGGCATTGTTCCCGATGAAGAAATGAATGATAAAAACGATTTTCGAGCGTTAGCAAGCGAAATAGAGCAAAAATACGATATTTATCCTCATAATGAAGCATTGGAACAAGTTTTTCCGGGTTCAAAGTGGATAAAAGGAGACGGCTCCGAGCCGTCATTAGGATTGCTTTATGACTCTACCGAAATAACTCATATATGCTATGCAAAAAGCGGAGATGAGCCATTTGATGATAATGCAAGCTTTTACGACGGGTATTGGGTGGTTTTTGAAAACATAATGTAAGAATCGAAGCGTCTTCCTTTGCCGACTGTATGCTTTGTCAAGGTCGCATTCGACGAGCAAGGAATAAGTATACCGTACGATCAATTAGATGTACATGTTAAAAATGATTAAATTTTAAAGGAAATAAAAAAAAGCCGAAACCGTATTTTGGTTTTGGCTTATTTTTTTACTAATTTATTTTAGAATACTCGTCGGCTATATCAAGCACGAGTTTTTCAGTTTTTTCCCATCCTAAGCATGGATCTGTTATTGATTGACCGTATACTCTGTCTACTCCAATGCTTTGCTTGCCGTCTACTAAGTAGCTTTCAATCATTAAGCCTTTGACGAGCTTGAATATATCCTTTGATAACTCACAGCTGTGTAGCACCTCTTTTGAAATTCTTATTTGTTCGAGATAGTTTTTATTAGAATTACAATGATTAGCATCTATTATAACGGCAGGATTCGAAAGATTACTCTGATGATAAAGCTCGTTCAAATAGTTTAGATCCTCATAATGATAGTTGGGCATCGACTGTCCGTGCTTGTTCATATAACCTCTCAAAATAGTGTGAGCATATGGATTTCCTTCGCTCTTGACCTCCCAGCCACGGTATAAGAATGTATGAGAGTGTTGTGCGGCAGTAACCGAATTCATCAAAACATGTAAGTCGCCACCTGTCGGATTTTTAAGTCCAACCGGCTCTAATAGACCTGATGCAACCAACCTGTGCTGTTGATTTTCAACGCTTCTTGCACCAACTGCAACATATGCTAACAAATCGGAAAGGTACCTATGGTTTTCGGGATAAAGCATTTCGTCGGAAGCAAAAAATTCGGTTTCGTTGATAACACGCATATGTAGCTTACGGATAGCAATTAAGCCTTTAAGCATATCGGGAGCCTTGCTCGGATCGGGCTGATGAAGCATTCCTTTATAGCCGTCGCCGGTGGTACGTGGTTTATTAGTGTAGACTCTCGGCAATATAAAAACGGTATCCTTAACCTTTTCTTGAAGGGTGCGAAGTCTTGTCATATATTCGAGAACCGAGTCCTCGGAGTCGGCTGAGCATGGTCCAATTACGAGAATAAACTTATTTTCCTTTCCGCTTAGAATGCTTTTCAGCTCGTCAATATAGATAAGACGCTTTTGTGCCATATCTGCACTTAACGGATATTCCTTTTTGATATCTTGAGGTATAGGTAGCTTACGAATAAAATCCATATATATAATTATCCTTATAATAATTTTAATGCGCCAAGGTGAGATGTTTCCGATTGTTCTCAAACATCATTTTTTAAGCCGAAACGCTTATCAATTATACCACAACATTAACATGACCGCAAATAATATCGACAAAAAAATGCAAAAATCAAAAATAATGAATAATGTATAAATATGCGTAAAATTATACTAAAAATGAATAAAATATGATAAAATATGCAATAAAATGAAAAAATATTCGAGAAATATGCAAAAATCGTTAGACAAATATCTGTAATGAGATTATAATTATCGAGCAAATCAACAAAAAGGCGGATTTAATTATGAAAAAAACAGCTTTAATTATATTATCAATTATAATGATGACGGTCATGATCGTTGCAATGCTTGGTTGTACACCTGTAAATAGTGGCGTCAAAATCATAGATATCAAGCTAACCGACGAGCAATATGCATTTGTTATTAAGAAAGGTAACAGCGAATTAGTTAATGATTTCAATACTTATTTGAGCGGAATCAAGGCAAACGGACAATTTGATACTATCGTTGCTAAGTACTTTGAGAATAAGGGCGAAAAGGTCGGTGTTACCGTTAATACAGTTAACGATGATGATACAACTGCTAAAGAAAACGGCACATTCGTAGTTGCAACCAACTGTCCATTTGAGCCATTCGAGTTTATCGGTGATGACGGTAAGGTCTACGGAATCGATATCGAGATTGCTAAGGGATATGCAGATTCTAAGGGCTTAAACCTTATAGTTAAGAATATCGGCTTTGATGCTATTTTTGCTCAAGTTGATGCAGATTATGCAGATATTGGTATGGCAGGTATTACCGTAAATGAGGAAAGACAAAAGCTTTATGATTTTACCGATACATATTTCAATGCATCTCAAAAGCTCATCGTTTCGGCAGATAATACAGATTTCGATAATTGTAAAACTGCAGAGGATGTTGAAAATGTTTTGAAGTCCTTAAGCGGTAAGACATTAGGATATCAAATAGGAACTACCGGTAACTGGTATGTAGCAGGCGATGCAGATTGGGGCTATGATGGATTCTCAAATATCAAAGCAAAGGGCTATCCTTCAGCTCAAAATGCGATTTTAGATTTAAGCAACGGTAATATTTACGGCGTGGTCGTTGATGAAGCACCCGCTCAAGCAATGGTGAATAGTATAAACAAATAATAAAGTATGAATTGGTCTACAAAATGGGACACCTTCGTTAATACGCTTAAGGAGGTTAGGTTCCGTGACATGATAACCGAGGGATTGCTGGCTACGGTTGAAATAGCAGTGTTCGGCTTGGTGATCGGTATAATAATAGGTGCGATAATAGGAATGATCCGTGTTGCACCCAAATATAAATTCGTAATGAGACTGCTGGATAAAATTTCAGCAGTCTATGTTACTTTTTTCCGTGGTACGCCTATAGTTGTTCAACTCCTTATAGCGTACTATGTTCTTTTACCGGCATTAGGAATTCGTGGTGTAGACGCCATTGTCGTAGGAATTGCGGTGTTCGGACTAAATAGCGGTGCGTATGTGTCCGAAATTATGAGGGGTGGCTTAAATTCGGTCGATAAAGGACAGCTCGAAGCAGCTCGTTCCTTGGGCTTAAGCTATCCGGTAAGTATGCTCAAAATAGTTATACCGCAAGCTTTTAAGAATATAATTCCGACACTTGGTAACGAGTTCATTACCCTTATCAAGGAAACATCGGTTTTAAGCTTCATTACCGTAGTGGATCTATATGCTGCATTTAACCAAATAGGTGGTAAAAACTATGAGTTTATGATCCCTTATCTTGTGATGGCATTGATATACATTGTACTTGTATTTATAATCAGTATCATTGTTAAGTTGATCGAACAGGCTTTTGCAAAAAGTGATAAAAAGAATTAGTATGAATGACAAAGTAGAAAATATCAACAATAATAACGAAAATATAAATCAAGACGGATTATTAATAGAGGTCAAAAATCTCACCAAAAAGTTTGGTGATCTTTTAGTTCTTGATAATGTATCTGCAAATGTCTATCAAGGCGAGCGTATAGTTATAATAGGACCGTCGGGTGGCGGAAAGTCCACATTTCTTAGGTGTCTGAATTGCCTCGAAGACTGTACAAGTGGTAGTATCGTATTCGACGGCGTAGATATAGCGGATATGAAGATAGATATTAATGTTCACCGTCAAAAAATGGGCATGGTATTCCAACAGTTTAATCTTTTTAACAATTTGACCATTCTCAAAAATATCACGCTTGCACCTGTGCATATCCGTAAAAAGCAGTTACATCACTTAAAAAGACAAAAACTCTATGCACCGCTGTATAATAAGCTACTTGAGGTAACCGAGAATTATCGAACAAAACGCATTAATAAAAAGATCGAAAAATGTCATAAGAAAATAGCGTTGATTGATCGAGAACTCGAGCCATTGGAAAAGGCATGGGAAAAAACTAAAACAACCATTGAAAAGGCAGGTAAATATTTTACGACCTATGATCCTGAACTAACTGCCGAGCGTTTTAAGCTGGTCGGGAAAAAGGAAAAGCTTACCCAAGAAATTAAGCATACCACACTAAAACAGCCAATCGAGATTGTTGATACAGAAGGGCTGACCGTCAAGAAGATTAAGCAAGAAGAAAAGGAAAAAGCAATATCGCTCCTTACCAGAATCGGATTAGCAGAAAAGGCGAATGTATATCCATCGACATTGTCGGGTGGACAAAAGCAAAGAGTCGCTATCGTTCGTGCACTTGCAATGAATCCAAAGGTCTTATTGTTTGACGAACCTACCTCGGCACTTGATCCCGAAATGGTATCCGAGGTTTTATCGCTTATCAAGGATGTTGCACTTGCAGGAATGACCATACTATTGGTAACTCACGAAATGGAATTTGCTCGTGATATAGCTACAAGGATATGGTTTATGGCAGAGGGTGGAATTACAGAAGAAGGCACACCTGAGGAGATATTCGAGCATCCCAAGAGTGAAAGACTTCAAGCCTTTCTCAAAAAAGTCTCGCAATAACAATAAATCACAACAATTACAAGGATATCCCGCTGCGGATGTCCTTTTTTTGTAGTAATATTTTATCTTGTTCGCTATCATCTTTATTTCGTCTTTTTATTAATAAGCGGACTAACGTCCGCAAGATACCATTTCTCGTTCTGTCATACTGAGCGTTGGTCGAAATCCGAATGTAATGAGGATCAAACGGCAAAGCCGTTTGGTATCTTGCGGATGTATCCTTATAAAAACTTAGCATTAGTTCTCGTCCGCTGTAAAAAAAATAAGTAGGTTTTATCCTACTTATCATCATCGTCATAATTAAAGTCGCTATAAATGTCGTCATCATCACTATCCACCTGCTCGGTAATATGATGGATGAGATTAGTGTTGCGGAAATCTTCGTTTATCTCGTATTCATTGATATCGCCTACATCGGTTGAATCACCGAATAACGCATCTTCATTATTAGAACGAGTCTCGTTCGAATCGTCAGCAATATCCTCGTTAGTTTCTTCCGCAATATTCTCCTTAATATCGTTATCTTTTTCTTTATCGTCAGATACTGTCTCGATTGGTTCTTCAACTGTATCGTTTTCGTCGTTTTCAGTTACGATATTAACGCTTTCAACCACAATACTATCGGAACCCACTATTGGTTCTTCTATATTAAGTTCAGGCTCTTTGACAATATCATGCTTTGGTTCGATATATTCCTTTTCATTTTTCTTTGTAACAGTTTTCTCGTTTGTTTCAGCAGAAGTTGTTACCTTTTCTTCTTCAATGAATACACTTTCTTCGATTGCCTTTCTAAGTTTGGGATCAAAGTCAATTGCACGCTTAGCAGACGTCAGTAATTTATCGGTATCCTTTTCGGGAAGCTCAAGCACGATATCCTTACGCTCTTTATATCTTACAGATGGTGTTCCTAATAGCTTCTCGTAGAATTTCATTTCTTTACCGAAAAGATTAAGGAGCATTCTCAAAATAAGCAAGAACGCTGCAATTATACATAACACTTCAAAAACAAATACCGTTTTACCAAATCCGGATAACTTAGATACTATATTGCCGTCTATGTTTTCGTATATATATATTTTAGTTTTACCTATATCAACGACGATAAAAATTATCGTATACAAGAATGCTAAAATGCAACTCAATGCAACCATTCCTTTCGTTCTTGTTTTGGTAAGATTGGGACTAATGGCATAGATAAAGAATCCGCATAATAATGCGACAATGACACATCCAAAAGCTATTGCGTATCCGCCTGACCTCGAGTATATCGAATTAGCGCATATACCCAAAACGGCAATTAATGTAGCAATAAGCCCTGATGCATAGAAGCATGCGTTTTCTCTAATTCTTTTATCCATACAACTATTTGAGTGCGACCTCCCAACCTGCGATCCCCTTATTAAGGGTGATCAAAATATTTTTTGATGCCAACTCGGCTCTAATTTCGTCCGCCGTTTTGAAATCCTTTTGAAGACGAGCATCATTCCATTTATTGAGCAAGGTTTCTACTTCAGCTTGAGTAATTCCGTTTTTATCAAGATATTTGTTTCTTATTCTCGATACAACGCTTATAGGATCTTCGTTCAATAAGCGAATTACTCCATAGACTTCCAATATGGTGTTTTTTATTGCAACTATATGTTCAGGTGTTTCGGTGCCTTTATTAACGAATACCGTCAACTCGGAAATGTACTTATTAAGGTTTGCGATTGTCAAAGCTGTGTTGAAATCGTTATCCATTGCATTTTTAAATTCATCCTTAATTCTATTGCAATATGCATGATTAAAATCAGGAACAACACCGCTATATAACTCGTCAATTTTTGCGAATAGCTTATAGATAGAGAATACTCTATTTTCAAGCACATCAAACATTCCGTCTACCACATTTAGGTCGGAACGGTAGCTATTGGACAATAAAAGCATTTTGATAACATCGCTAACATACTGATCTAAAACATCTTTTAGAACGATACCGTTGTTGAGCGATTTACTCATTTTTTGTCCGTTTACCTTGACTAATCCGTTGTGAATCCAATATTTTGAGAATTGCTTACCTGTCAAGGCTTCACTCTGTGCAATTTCATTTTCGTGGTGAGGGAAGATTAGATCTTTACCACCGCCATGAATGTCGAGAGTCTCACCAAGATATTTCATACTCATGGTTGAACACTCTATATGCCAACCGGGTCTACCATTACCCCAAGGACTTTTCCAAAAAATCTCGTCATTACCTGCCTTTTTCCATAGTGCGAAATCGTAACTATTCTCTTTACCGCCCTCAATCTCTTTACGAACGCCCGAAAGCTGATCGTCACGATCTACACGGTGTGAAAAACTGCCGTAATTAGCAAAAGAATTAACTCTGAAATACACGTCACCGTCTGCAGTTGGATATGCACAGCCTTTATCAATAAGTCTTGCGATAAAATCGATAATATCTTGTATACACTCGGTAGCTTTGCTCTGAATAGTAGGTGATTTTATACCAAGACGAGCAAAATCGGAATCGATTGATGTCATATTATTCTTGGCAAATAATTCGGGATCAACACCTAATTCACGAGCCTTGTTGATAATTTTATCATCGACATCGGTATAATTTCTTACATATTTGACCTCGTAGCCGGAATATTCTAAATAACTGCGTATAACATCAAAAACTACCGCTTGATAAGCGTGTCCGATATGAGCTTCACCGCTCGCAGTGATACCGCATGCATACATTAATACCTTACCGGGAGTCTGTGGTACGAATTCTTCTTTTTTTCCTGTTAAAACATTATAAACCTTAAGCATAATTTACTCCGATTTATTATTCTTTATCTAATTATATACTTATTTCGTTGTAAAGGCAAGCCTTATTTTTAAATCCATATTATAATATAGTCTAAGTGGACGATGATTGAAGAATGAAAATGCAGTTAAACCCGCATCATTTGAGCATAATCGCATTCAAAGCTAACCCAAGAAACGTCAAACAATTTAGCGAGAGCATTACGTATATCTTTATCTCGTGTTAGCCGACCGCATGGCACCATCGAACTCAAGTGATACTTAGCCGTTTCGGACAAATACATTCCCGGTGCCGTAGGTCTATATTCTACTACACATTTACGTTGTTCGTTTTCCATATAAACCTCATTTATACAATACAGAAAGTCGCATAAAGCGGAACGGATTTAATGTTGTTTTCAAATCCAAAATTCTTTTGAGAAATACGAATTGAATAAGTGGGTTTGTATCGGTCAACATATACGCCAAGACTTCTTGACCGATTATTTATCTTAGCTTTTACTTCGACCGGGATAATATCATTTCCGATGCGTGTAATAAAATCTACTTCGGCTTGGCTACCACTCGTCCAATAATAAAGGCTGAGTCCGTTTATCGTCAACTGATTGAATACATAGTTCTCGGTAAGACCACCTTTGAAATTATCAAACAATGGGTTCTCGCCTAAAATGTCCTCGTAGTAGATTTCTTGGCTTGCTCCGCAAAGACCCGTATCATTCATATAAAACTTGAAGTCAGACAACGAACGGTAAGCGTTCAGCGGGAGCATGATCTGCTCAATACGATAGTTTTGACTCGCTACACCTGCAAGACAAAGCCATTCAATAGCTCCCTCAAATTCAGAAGCTCTACCGCCTTGCTTGATATTTTTATATTGGAACTTCTTATTTTCCTTTGCAAGTTGCGTACTGATATTCTTATATACGATACGTGTCTTGGGGATCTCACTCTGTTTATTATACTTACCCATATCATTCTGATAGGACTCAAGAATGGTTTGCTGAATAATACGAACAAGCTCGGGATTATGGTTCTTGCCAAACTCCTCAACCGCTTCGGGCATACCGCCTACAAACAAATATTCCTTGTAATAGTCAAGTGCTCTTTCGTGGAACGCACTGTCAAGCGGCGCATTCTTTTCATAGCACTCACGTATCAGTTCAATTAGCCCTTGCTCTCCCCTTGCCATCAGATATTCCTCAAAGTCAAGAGGATAAAGGGTCATAAACTGAACCTTTCCAACGGGGAAAGAAAAGTTCCCTCTATTGACCGATACGCCAAGCAGTGATCCAAGCGCGATGATGTGATAGTTGTTTGCTTCTTCGTTAAAGTATTTAAGAGAGGTAATAGCTTCGGGACACGCTTGTATCTCATCGAAGATAATCAAGGTATTCTCGGGAAAGATTTCCTTTCTCTTATACAACGAAAGTTTCTTGATAATCGTCGCGGGTGTTAAATCTTTGAAAAAGTCGTGAAGTCCTTTATCCTTCTCAAAGTTGCAGTAAATGTTGTTATTATATTCCTCTCCTGCAAAGTAATTGACAATGTAGGTCTTACCTACCTGTCGCGCTCCCTGCAAGATCAGTGGCTTTCTGTTGGAGCTGTTTTTCCAAGCAACTAAGTCTTTATATATTTTACGTTCCACATTCGCACCTCCGTGTTTTTTATTATTATATCACGGCGAGTGCGTTTTATCAACCACAATTCACACTTTTCTTGATATAATATTTTTATTATTTCCACTTATCTGAACCTTATTCATTTTTTGTATATAAATAAGGGTACCGCCGATGCGATACCCTTTCATAGATTACGTTGGAAGTCCGATAACAATTTATAATGCGTTATTGGCTCTGTAATATAACTTTGTGTTCCCAAATTAGTAAAGTATTCATACGCTATTTTAGCGTCATTTTGAAATTCGAATAATCCTATAATTGATGGACTACTCCCGCTTAAGCAAACTCCAAGGACCCCTCAAATTATACAATTGTTTTTCAATGAAACCGATATCAATATCATAGAAAGAAGAAAACACATTATACATTTCTTTTCCGATTCTTTTGACAGATTTATCCTTTAACACTCTTATTATACAATCAATACTTTTTATTCGTCTATCTTTCAAAGCATCTAATTTACGAAACATATCTGCTGTTGAAGATTTATTATGTGCTTTTACTATAACAACATGACATTTTGGCAATGGTTCACATTGATCAATTATGTCACCGATATCTTGCATCAATGCAGTTTTTTGACGTATGCAAAAAGGCATATCTGCCCTAAGCCTTTTTCCCATACTTAATAAATCTTGTTGAGAAAGAGAATTCTCTAATATTTCGTTCAATGCTATAAACGAAAAACAGAGCAATTTTCAGTAAAAAAAATTTTGACACTGAAAAAAAGCCCCTAAAAACATGAAAAGTCCTTGAAAATCAAGGACTTTTCGTGTGTAGTAGTCTTTTCGTACTACATAGATGGAGCTAGTGGCCGGATTCGAACCGGCGACCTGTTCATTACGAGTGAACTGCTCTACCTACTGAGCCACACTAGCGTGCAT
>CAZUET010000054.1:0-11087 GCA_964619685.1 uncultured Christensenellaceae bacterium | reverse complement strand
TTGCCTCCCACGGTGTTTCTGCTTTGTAGTCAAATCCAACTACATCACAATAGGGAAAAAGGGACTTATAATGCTCGGCTTCTTCAACCGTGCCGTCTTTGCCGTGTATGTATAAAACCAAAGTGTTGTTCTTCATCTCATTTGTTCCTCATCCTAAAAATTGTTTGTATCGTACGCATTTAATCCAAGCAGTTAGACTGGTTCCTCAAAAAATACTTTGTTATCCTCAAGTGCATTTGCAATTATACGTTTTGTTTCCTCGGCATATCTCAACACCGCTCCATTCATTTCCGAATCAGAGTCGCACAAAAAATCTCCAATGCCTTCGCCGATTGCAGTTGCTTCAAAAATTGATTTTTCAGGTTTCGCAAATTGAACCGCATAAAATAGCGCACCGGAATAATTATAATTATATCATATTTTGCAAAAAATGTTAAGTTTATAGCTAGTGAAAAATTGTCTTTTGATGATAGTAAAGCTGGCGCTGGAATTCTTTCGTACAGAGAAGATAGAGTATTAACTTCAAAAAATTGCAAAAAAGCAACTTGGATAAAACGTTCAATATATGACGTTGATTCGATAATCGGAAATAGAAAAAATTCTTCAAAAACTGCTGGAATATATTATGTAGGAATTTGGCAAGAATTAGGGTTAAAAGAAACTGCCGAATGTGAAGAATGAGCAAAATCGCTACTTAAATAAGATCTAATTTATGGGATTTTTAAAAAAAACGATAGTGTCCGAAACGTTTTGTATGTGTCCGAAATTGTATACAAATAGGTAATGCCACACATAGAAGCATACTCAAGCTGACGAAGGGACGAGAACGAGAGCGTTAAAAAAAGCATCCAGTGGATGGTTTTTAGCGGCTGACCGAAGGCGTAGGCAAAGCTTACAACTTATCTAATACTTACTGCTTTGCCGTAGCCAAGACCGAGTCCCTTATTACGCACCATAGAAGCATACTCAAGTTGAAGAGAAAACCGCAATCGCAACAATTATCCCAATCAAAATTGAAATAATAAATGGTACAGTGTCTGGATTAAAAAAGTTTCCAAACCCCATTACAAAAATTAAACTAAGACAAAAAAAACAGACCGTGGATTGCGGTCTGTTTTTTATTAGAAATCCGTATGATCCCCATATCCGAAAGATACCAAACGGCTTTTCGTTACCTGTCCAAGATACTGCAAGGCGGTGCCTTGCACTGCTCCGCAGTTCGACTTCGCTTATGCTCCGCCCAGTATGACAGGACGGTGAAAGTTCAGTATGACGGCGGACAAAAATTGCTCAGTATAACTGGACGGAAATTAGTATAACAGCGGACGAAAATGCACGCTTAGTGGGACTATAATCGATGCTATTTACGGTCATCATCATCGACGATAGCGTTCCAACCTCCCGAAGATCCCTTCTTATTCATACAACACTTCTTATATTTTTTACCTGATCCGCATGGGCATGGATCGTTTGGTCCAATCTTAGGTCCACTCTTTTTGATCGGTTGAGCACCGACTCGTTTATAATAAACGGTCTTCTTGTTCTTTTGAGAGAACCTGTCGGAAACACTCTCTTCTTTACGCCCATAAAAGTCTTGGGGATCATCCTTTAGTACATGAATAACAACATCCTCGTGAATCAATTCGATCATTTCATCAAACAACTGGAATCCCTCAGATTGGTAACATGTGATAGGATTTTGCTGTCCCAACGCTCTTAGCCCGATACCTACACGCAAACGCTCCATATTGTCAATATGATCAAACCAATGCTCGTCGGTATATTTTAGGAGGCAATCCTTTTCAAAATCACCGAATGTTCTAACAGGCTTAGCTTTACGGTGACACAGTTCACCTACAAAACGGTTATATACATCTATTCTTTCTAAATAGATTTTTTCAAGCTGATCCTTGATTACGATAACCGCTTCTGCATTTTCCAGCGAATTTCTACCCTCTGACAAATACTCTCGCACCGTTTCGACATCCAATATTTGTTTAGATCTATCTACCTTAGCTAAGAAAATTCTTCCCAATCTCTCGTTAAGGAATTTATAATCCCATTCATCAACCGATTGTCTTCTATCGATATAATCCTTTACTTCGTCCACTATAAAGCTTTCAAGCAGATCAAGGTTATATTCTACAGCCTTTTTATTGAATAGATCTACAACCTTATCGATAACCGCATCTATAACGGTATCGATATTCATGCCGGATGCAAGCTCGAAATCTATAAGAGTGATATCTTCGTCAATATCGGGAACGATACGCTCACGAAGATTTGCATTAATCTCATCAAAATCCCAGTCGTTAAGGTCAATACCAAAATCAATATTATCCGATACAACACCTGCTACGACCTCGGGAAGCATTTTAAGTATATGGTCATGAGCGGATTTATATCCTGCTTTACGATTTTTATCGATTATTTCAAGGAATATCGGTTCTATGCGTGAATATGCGCACTCGACTAATACATCTCTGACCGTATCTGAAACATTTCTTCTGGTAAAGTATGATGCTAATAAATCGATTCCTGTATCGGGAGGCAAAATCGACGATGTTAATTCACGATTGACGATATCAATATTCCATTCGTAATAAGGCTTGTTTTGTAGTTCAAATGTATATGTTACAACCGCTCTAATCAGCTTAGATATTTCAACACTTGCTCTTTCGTCTAAAATAGAATCAGAATCTCTATGGTTTCTATATATACCGATAAGTCTATTCGTCGCATCATCTACGCATGCTTCAAGTGATGCTTTTTCGACAAGTCCGATATACTGCTCTACCTTCTCGCCTTTTAGCAATCTATCTGCAAGGGATGAAGCTTCAGCCTTAATTGTATCAATTTCACGGTTTTCTGTCTCGTCAAGAAGTCCGTTAATGATTGACAATGACTGTGCAACTCTAAAGCCGTCTACATTGATACTTCTAAGCTTATCCGCACATTCGATAGGCAATAATTCGGACAGCATATCAATGATATCCGACACACTCTTACCCGAATCGCTAAGCTTTACGAGCATATATTCCAAAATATGCGAATTGAAGGATTTGACCAATGTATTTAATTCGTTTTGCAACGCATTAAACACTATATCGATTTTCTTTTCAAGAGATAATCCCACTTGGTCTTCGGTAATAAATGAACAATTCGAGGATAATTCCTTTGGTAACAATCTTACTTTAAGCATATCATTATATGCTTTAATGGATTGTTTTGGAGAAATGTTGCTTAATGCAATTCTTATAACATTCTTATCGCATCCAAATGATATTCTCTTAAAAAAGTCAGTGTATGCCTCGATCGTGGTGCGTTTTATCCTTGCGATATACCGAGACGAATCAAAGGTATCTAAGTCATCCTTTGAAATAAGAGTGTTTGCTAAATTTTCATCCGCCTTTTGAAGACAGTTAAAGCCCAACACTTCGGATAATCTATAGTAATCCCATTTAACAGGAGACTCGTTTACATCGGCACGAGATTCAAGTAACGATTTAACATACTCTTCGAGTGTATCGTTTTTATCCTTAAGTCTATTAAGAATGGTATCCGCAGCGTCGCCTAAACGGTCATAATATATCTTTTTTATACGCTCCGTTGCCAATACCGAGAAATGATCGAGGACCATTCCACCAAGTACTCGCCTATTAATCAATCCGCTTATCGGAGCATCTCCGTTATTTGCCTTAACAAAAAGTGCTGAACAATAATCCTTATCGACCTTCTTAAAATCCCATTCTATTGGATCCTTTGATAGACGAGAAGTGAATATTTCAACCAGCTTATCTAATATTTTAACAGATAATACCTTATCAGATTCGTGCTTTCGGTTGTTAAGATCTGCACTCAAAAGCTCTATAAGATCATTAGAATGAGCTTCTATATCTTGCTTAGTCAAAACGATATGGTGATCGGCATCAAGATGCTCATTAATTAACGAAGTATATTTGACCTCGTCTAAGCCGTGTCTTTGATAACCTACTCTAACGGTATGATCAGCATATGCTTTTATAATTTGCTCATCATATAACGAGAAAACATCGGATACAATTTCACATAATCTATCATTGATAACGGTTGCTATATCGTCTATGCTTACTTTATTCTGTTCAACCAAGGCTTGAGCATCGGATAGTGTAAATACATTATTAATATCAAGATTATTCGGCAAATGATTACGAATTATAGAATTGAGCTTTGTATAATCCCACTGCTCGATCGGTTTAGATAGATCTATACTTAGCTCCACAGCATCCTTATAGATATCTGCATCAAGTAGGTCAATCAATTCGTTACGGCGTTTATTATAGTATTTTACAGCACGCTCGGTAAGATCATCGATAAGCTTATCCATATTCACGCCATCGAAGTCCTCGGCTGTAATTACCGTCTTATACTCGTATTGGTGGAAATCTTCACGCTGAAGGAGCATTGAAAGTAAATACTTATTCAAATTCTCGATATTGATATTTGATTTATTGACAGACAAGTCAAACTCACTTAAATCCGATGAAATTCTCTCCTTCAATATCTCATAGACCTCTTGATAGAAAGTCTTATCGTAGAGCATCTTACGCCTATCGGTGTAGATTATCTCTCTTTGTTTATTCATAACATCGTCATACGATAAAACATTCTTTCTAACAGAATAGTTCCTCGATTCGATACGCTGTTGGGCATCCTCTATCCTATTAGTTATCATCTTCATGGATATTGGCATATCCTCGGGCAATGCTAATGTGGATGCGATAGATGTCAATCTATCACCTGCAAAGATTCTTACAAGATCATCCTCAAATGATATATAGAATACCGAGCTACCTACATCGCCTTGACGACCTGAACGACCTCTAAGCTGATTATCTATACGCCTTGATTCGTGTCTTTCGGTACCTATTATTCTTAGTCCGCCAAGTGCTAAGACCTCTTCCTTTTCTTTGTCGGTCTGCTCCTGTAATCTCGCTTTTTCGCCTAAATATATCTCTCTAACCTTCATTACTTCCTCGGAGCTATCCTTAACTTGTGAGGTGGCTTCGGCTATTACTCTCTCGGAATACTTCGATTTGATGAGATACTGCTTTGCCATAAATTCAGGGTTACCGCCTAATCTAATATCGGTACCACGACCTGCCATATTAGTGGCTATGGTGACTGCACCCTTTTTACCCGCTTGAGCAATAATCTCGGCTTCTCTTTCGTGATTTTTAGCGTTCAAAACATTATGAGGAATACGCTCTCTATATAGCATATTCGATAATTCTTCACTCTTTTCAACGCTTACAGTGCCGACTAATACGGGCTGTCCTGCATTATAGCAACGCTTTATATCCTCGACTACCGCTCTAAGCTTAGCAGTACGAGTTTTATATATCAAATCGTTTTCATCCACCCTTCTTATGGGCTTATTTGTAGGAATGACGACAATATCTAAACCGTATATGTTTTTAAATTCCTCTTCTTCTGTCTTGGCAGTACCCGTCATTCCGCTTATCTTTTTATATAAACGGAATAAATTTTGGTATGTTATGGTAGCAACGACTTGATTCTCATCCCTTATCTTAATGCCTTCCTTGGCTTCGATTGCGGTATGTAATCCGTCATTAAAGCGTCTACCTATTTGTAAACGACCTGTAAATTCATCGACGATTATGACCTGGTTATCCTTGACTACATAGTCACGATCCTTTTTCATGAGGAAGTTTGCTCTAATTGCAAGACGAATATTACGATATAATTCCATATTATCGTAATCGCCGATATTTTCAACCTTGAAGTGGCTCTGCGCCTTTTCCATACCACGCTCGGTCAATACTATCTTTCTATCCTCTTCGTTTATCTCAAAGTCACCCATACGGTCGGCTTCATTATCCGATTCGGGATCGGGTGCCTTGAGATACTTAGCAAAGCTGTTGGCACTATAAAAGCCCTCGGCAGATTTTTTATTCTTACCCGATATTATCAACGGTGTTCTCGCTTCGTCGATAAGAACGGAGTCCACCTCGTCGATAATTACATAGTTCAATTCTCTTTGAACCATTAGTGACGAATAACGAACCTGATTATCTCTTAGATAATCAAATCCGAATGCACTATTGGTCCCGTAGGTGATATCGCATCTATATGCATCTTTCTTTTCGGACATATCCTGCTGATTGGTGATAACGCCAACGGTTAAGCCTAAAAACTTAAATATTTGCCCCATCCACTCGGCGTCACGCTTGGCAAGATAATCGTTAACTGTAACGATATGAACGCCCTTACCTGTCAATGCATTTAGATATGCAGGTAATGTTTCGACCAATGTTTTACCCTCACCGGTACACATCTCGGCAATTCTACCTTGATGCAACGCAATACCGCCTAATATCTGTACATGGAAATGTCTAAGACCTATAACCCTCGTGCTTGCTTCTCTAACGCATGCAAAAGCATCGGGAAGAATATCATCCAAGGTTTCCCCTTTGGATAGCCTTATTTTGAACTCCTTAGTGCAATTACATAATTCCTTATCGGTCATACCGGCATAAAGCTCGGCAAGTGCCTCTACCTTAGCCGCTATGACTTCTATCTTTTTTATTTGTCTATCGTTATCCGAACCGAATAATTTGCCGAATAAACCCATTATCTATCTTTCTCCTTACTCCCCGTCTTCTAATAGCTCGTCGGGATAACTTTGTAATTCCTGAACATTATCGTTAATGTCCGCAAGCTCAAGCTTTAATGATAATACCTTCTCTACAGTCTTGTGCTTAATCGTTTCTATCATTTCATCAAAGAACTTCATACCCTCAATCTGATATGCAGTTACGGGATTGACCTGTCCTAATGCTTTTAGACCTACACAGCTACGTAGATTTTCCATGTTGTCCATTTGTTCGATCCATTCGTGGTCGATAACTCTAAGCATCAACACATTTTCTAACTCCGAAGATTCTCCGCCATTATCGTCTATTGACTTCATTTTTGCATTATAATGCTCTATAGTCGCACGCAAGACCTCATCAATAATTCTATCAATGCTCATTTCGGCGGCAAGACCGATGGTTACTACCTGTTCGCCGTCAAGATAAAGCTGTTCATTTAATCTTGAATTGAGATCTTCATAATCCCAATAACGGTAGTCATCTCTAAAATCAACTTCATTTTGTACTATTTCACTAACATAATCGGTAAAATAGCCAACTATCTTATCGTGAACACTACCCTCTCTCATCAATCTACGTCTTTCACCGTAAATACTTATTCTTTGCTTATTTAAAACATCGTCATAAGATAAAACATTCTTTCTAATAGAATAGTTTTTCTGTTCAAGATCGGTTTGAGCATTCTTTATCTTACCGTAAACGAATTTATTTTGGAGCAAGGAATCTGCTTCGAGATTATTTTCCTCAACATACTTATCAAGCTCCTTCTTGAACGGAATCCTTAACAAATCGTCCTCGAACGATAGATAATACACGGAGCTACCTACATCACCTTGACGACCTGAACGACCTCTAAACTGATTATCGATGCGTCTATTTTCGTTCTTTTCGGTTCCAATCACTCTCAATCCGCCTAATGCTACAACTTCTTCTCTTTCACGCTGAAGCTCGTTAGCAATACCCATACGCTTTTCGTCATATTTACGGCAAATTTCTTCCATTTCGGGGGTCAATTCGTTTCGTGCGGTATGCAATGCCTTATCTATCAATTCGGGCTCATAACCATCGTTTTCAAGCGATTTTACCGCATAAAAGCCTGCGTTACCACCCAATATAATATCGGTACCACGACCTGCCATATTGGTTGCTACAGTGACAGAGCCTTTGCGTCCTGCTTGAGCGATTATCAACGCTTCTTCTCTGTGATTTTTAGCATTTAACAATAAATGCTGTACTCCCTTTTCATGGAGTATCTTAGACAGTTCTTCACTCTTTTCAACGGTAGGTGTACCTACTAATACGGGCTGTCCTTTGCTATGTGCTTCGGCTATATCGGCTACGATCGCTTCCAATTTGGCTACATATGACGGATATACTCTATCATCCTCGTCAACTCTTACGACCTCTTTATTCGGAGGGATACATACAACATCCACTCCGTAGATCTCTAAAAATTCCTGCTCTTCTATTTTTGCAGTACCCGTCATACCGCTAAGCTTGTCATAAAGCCTAAAATAGTTTTGGAAGGTGACCGATGCATAGGTCTTACTCTCGCCCTGTATCGCTACACCCTCCTTTGCTTCAATCGCTTGATGTAGTCCCTCGGAATAACGCCTACCGACCATAAGTCTACCTGTAAATTCGTCGACAATCAAAACTTCGCCGTCTATAACGACATAATTCTTATCCTTTTTCATCAAGTAATTTGCTTTGACTGCAAAACGAATATGCTTATATAACTCTATCTCGTCGGAAATATTTTCTACACCAAAATATTGATTGGCTTTCTCTGCACCCCTTGTGGTCAAGGAAATAGTGTCAAGTTCTTCATCAATGGTAAAATCTCCGTCACCCTCTTCATAATTGTAACGCTCTTTTTCAACAGGAGCATTGGTCGATGCGATAAGTGACTTAGCAAACGCATCTGCCTTAACATATAATTCAACAGGGGTTATCGATTGTCCTGCGATTATCAACGGCGTTTTTGCTTCGTCTATAAGAACAGAGTCTACCTCGTCGACAATGGCAAAATATAGATCACGCTGACATACCTTAGACATCGAATCTTGCATATTATCACGCAAATAATCAAAACCGAATTCGTTATTTGTTCCGTATGTGATATCGCACATATAAGCTGCTTTTTTCTCTTCATGCGGTTGAAAACTCTTAATCAAACCTACTGTCAAGCCTAAAAATCTATATACACCGCCCATCCAGCCGGCATCTCTGTCTGCAAGATATTCGTTAACGGTGACTATATGCACGCCCTTACCTAACAATGCATTAAGGTATGCAGGAAGTGTTTCAACCACAGTCTTACCCTCACCTGTAAGCATCTCGGCAATCCTTCCTTGATGTAAGGCAATACCGCCCATTATTTGCACTTTATATAAGGTAAATCCTAATACTCTCTTGACTGCCTCGCTAACTACTGCATATGCTTCTACTAAGATATCGTCAAGGGTTTCGCCTTTAGCTAATCTTTCTTTGAATATTGCAGTATAAGCTCTCAATTCGTCGTCAGTCTTTTTTGCATAGCCTGATGATAATGCAAGAACCTTATCTGCGGTTGCAGATAATTTCTTGAGTTGTTTATCGTTACCGGATGTAAATAATTTGTCTAAAAATCCCACTTTTTTCATTCTCCAATAAAAGATCCAGGATATTATACATCCTGAACCTTAATTAATTATTAAAGTTTTCCCTTGAAGGAATCCTTCAAGCCTACTACCATGTTGAATACAAGAGCATCCTCTGTCGAGCCCTTAGCCGTCATATAATAGCCGGTACGCATAAACTGATAGTGTGTATACGGTTTTGTGAACTTAAGGGATGCTTCTGCTTTACCAATGAAAACTCTCTTGGTATCCTTTTGTAAACGAAGGGAGAAATCTCTACCATCGTCAACATCGTCTAATAAATAGTCATATTCGTTAAGCGTTACATCTAATGCAGTGGCTGCATCCACCCAATGAATGGTTCCTTTAACTTTGATGCCTGCGTTAGCTCCGCCTTGCTTACTATCCTCGATAATGTCGGCATGGATGACTAATTCGCCGTTTTCCATTCCGTGAGAAACATATTTAATGATATATGCACCGACCAATCTGACCATTCCGTCCGGTTTTAAACGGAAATACTTGGGTGGCGGATTATCTGAGAAATCGTCTGCATCTATATACAAGGTATTGGAAAACGATATTTCTCTAACGCCCGATTCGGGATCACACGGATTATTAGCTACAGTTACGGTTTCGCTACCGCTATAATTGTCAAGAACCACCTTAACAGGATTCTTAACTACCATTGCTCTATTAGCGGTCTGATTTAGATAATCTCTAACACAATGCTCTAAAAATGCCGATTCCACAACACTGTTGCTCTTAGCTACACCTATTTTAGCGCAAAACTCTCTCAATGCAGGCGCCGGATATCCTCTTTCTCTCATACCGCTTATAGTAGGCATTCTCGGATCGTCCCAGCCTTCTACTACGCCCTCTTCTACAAGCTTTTTAAGATATCTCTTACTCATAATGGTACGGGTAAGATTTAACCTTGCAAACTCTATTTGCTGAGGTCCGTTAATAAATCCGCATTTTTCTACAAACCAATTATATAACGGGCGGTGATCCTCAAATTCGAGCGTGCAAATAGAATGGGTAATACCCTCGATAGCATCCGAAATAGGATGAGCAAAGTCATACATAGGATAAATACACCATTTATCTCCCGTTTGATGATGATGCGCTCTCAATACACGGTACATAATCGGGTCACGCATATTGATATTCGGACTTGACATATCTATCTTTGCACGAAGCGTCTTACTACCATCGGGATATAAGCCTGCCTTCATGTTATAGAAAAGCTCAAGATTTTCTTCGACACTTCTATTGCGATATGGACTTTCTTTACCCGGCTCGGTCAACGAACCACGAGCAGCTGCTATCTCATCTGCAGACATATCGCATACAAAAGCATTACCGTCCTTGATCATTTTAACGGCATATTCAAAAAGCTGATCGAAATAGTCGCTTGCGTATCTCTCAAGATCCCATTCAAAGCCTAACCATTTAATATCTTCTTTTATACTTTCAACATACTCTACATCCTCTTTGGTAGGATTGGTATCGTCAAAACGAAGATTGCATTTACCGTTATATTTTTGCTTTGCACCAAAATTGATGCAAAGACTCTTACAGTGACCTACATGTAAATAGCCGTTTGGCTCCGGAGGGAAACGGGTAACGATAGCGGTATGCTTTCCAGAAGATAGATCGCTTTCTATTATCTCTTCTATAAAGTTGTTAGAATTGTTTTCCATATATATTCTCCTAATGAACTAAGTATACTTGTCCTTATTATCCTAATAGATATAATAACTCACAATACTTAACTAAATTATATCGCATTATTTCGACCTTTGTC
>CAZUET010000053.1:0-11150 GCA_964619685.1 uncultured Christensenellaceae bacterium | reverse complement strand
ATTTTTTACTATATCTTTTACCGTTTTTATATACGGTAACTCCATTTTTCTTTTCAGGAGCATAAGCTTGTTTAGCTCTTTTCTTTGACAATTTACCGCCTTCGTTAGCAGATTTACTAAAACGCTTATCAAAATGAGTCTTAATCTTCTTTTTAGGCTCGGCACTCTTAGATTGAGCTTTAACCTCTGGTTTAGAATTACCGCTATAATCAATATGCTCGATACCCTCTTTATCACTTCTTCTATAAATGATTATTTTACTTCCTATAGCATGAATAGGCTCAGCTGATAGTTTCTCACACAAAATAGAAATACACTCTTTTGCGGTAAAATCAGAATTTCTCTGTACACCGATCTTAATCAACTCATGGTCAAAAAGCATCTCATCTATCTGGGCTAATACAGCCTCGGTAATACCGTATTTACCTATATAAACCGTGGGGCTTAGCTTGTGAGCTAATGCTAATAAATTACTTCTCTCTTTACTGTTCAACATAATATCATCTCCTTATCATTAGTCCAAAAATTCAAAGGTTATCTCTGCTATTCTTATCAAATCGCCATCCTTTGCGCCTCTTGCTCTTAATTCATCAAAGATACCACGCTCTTTTAACTTGCGTTGGAAATATCTAAACGATTCGGGATCGGATAATACGACGTTTCTAACAAGCATATCTATAAATCCGCCCGTTACCTCAAATGATGCGTCGGGATATCTTACAATCTCGTAAGTATCATCATCACGGTCATCATATTCCATAAACTCGGTTTCGGTTTCAACCGTATCGGGCAAGGTTACAACAATAGATGATAGTTGTTTAAGTAATTCCTCGATATTTTGATGATATGCGGCACATAACGGTATAACCTTTTTACCGATACCCTCTTCAAACAGTTCAACACTTCCATCCACTGCAATATCTATCTTATTAGCAACGATTATTTCGGGCTTTTCGGATAATAACGGGCTATAAGACTCTAATTCCTTTCTAATTGTAAAATAATCCTCTACCGGATCTCTATCCTCAATTCCCGATACATCAACAACATGAACGAGCATTTTAACTCTTTCAATATGGCGTAAGAAATCGTGTCCTAAACCTACACCCTCGCTTGCACCCTCTATCAAACCGGGAATATCGGCTATTACATAGGATTTTTCATAGAACTTGATTACTCCTAAATTAGGAGCCAATGTTGTGAAATGATAATTAGCGATCTTTGGTCTTGCTTCGGTCAAAACGGAAAGCAAGGTCGACTTACCGACATTGGGAAAACCAACCAAACCAATATCTGCAATAGTTTTAAGCTCCAATACAAGCTTATGCTCAAGAGTTTTAAAACCGTCTTGGGCAAACGACGGTGATCTTCTTGTGGGAGTTGCAAAGCAAGCGTTACCCTTACCGCCTCTACCACCACGCTGAATAACCTTAGTCATTTTATCCTTATACATATCGGCAAGGACACCACCTGTCGCATCATCCTTAATTACTGTACCAACAGGCACTCTGATATACAAAGGTTCACCCGATTTACCTGTTTGATTATTTATTCCGCCATTCTCGCCGTTTTGGGCACGATAATGTACCTTGAATTTAAAATCTATCAAGGTATTCATATTGGCATCGGCAATAAATATAATATCACCGCCATTACCACCGTTACCGCCATCGGGTCCACCGCTCAAGTTAAACTTTTCTCTATGAAAGTTTACTTTACCGTTACCGCCATTACCGGCTTTAATATATATCTTAGCAATATCCAGAAACATAATTATCTCCTATTTACTTATTCGTATTATAGTACTTACAAACGGTTTGCAGATTACATTCTCTACATTGCGGATTGATCGCCTTACATCCGTATCTACCTAAAAATATCAACAAATGGTGCATTTCTCGCCAATCACTTTCGGGAATGACCCCATTAAGCTGTTTTTCGGTTTCTTCGGGCGTTTTAGCGTCAACTAAGCCCAATCTATTGGAAACTCTAAAAACATGGGTATCTACCGCTATTGCATTACCGTTAAAGGCTTCGGCATACACAACATTAGCTGTCTTACGTCCAACGCCTGCAAGCGACTGCAAAGCATCTCTATCGGCAGGAACCTCGCCGTTAAATCGTTCGACCAATGCTTTACTACACTCAATAATTGACTTTGCTTTATTATTATAAAAACCGCAACTTTTAATATATGGAATCAATTCATCGACGGTAAGTGTAGCCATTTTAAACGGATCGTTACAAAACGCAAAAAGCTTTGGCGTAACCATATTCACCCTTTTATCGGTGCATTGTGCAGATAATATGACCGCAATCAATAGCTCATAAGGAGTATAATGGTCAAGTTCGCATTTGGCTTCGGGAAATCGCACTCTCAAACGCTCCATTATTTCTTTGACATTGACATTCGCTTCATTTGTACTCATACTCTAAAATTATAGCATAATTATAAAATATTGTCCACGCTTTTTGTTTTAATAATCATATATTATTATCAATAAATAGACAATTATTTACGCCTTAAACCGTTCAATCGCCCTTAAAAATGTGTAAATATCTCCAAGCGTATTGTCGTATCCTAAGCTTACTCGAACCAAACCGCTATTGACTGTACCGAGAAATCTATGCATTAACGGGGCACAGTGAAGTCCCGCCCGTACAGCTATTCCGTTATAATTTAGATAATCGGCTATTCGTTCAGAGTCTGCTCCGTCTATTACAAAAGCGACAATTCCTGATACATTCGGCTTAGAATAAATACGCATTCCTTGAATTCGCTTCAGCTGTGAAATAATCAATTCAGTATTTTTAAGATTATTATTCGCAATAACCTCTGTTCTTGGTCCTACCCATTGTATAGCTTTATCTAATGCAATTATACCGGCGGAATTCAATGTTCCGGCTTCAAGACTCTCAGGATACTCGTCGGGCTGACTAAGAAGGATGCTTTGAGTTCCTGTTCCGCCGAATATTATAGGGCATAGTTGCATTCTAGTATTAAATACCAAAAACCCTGTACCTTGTAAGCCATATAGTCCCTTATGCCCTGACGAGCATAAAATATCGCATCCGATACTATTCATAGATATTCTTTTATGTCCTGCAATTTGAGATGCATCTACTATGGTCCTAATACCGTTTTCGGCACAGTATTTGCATATTTCCTCAAAATCATTTTCTCCGCCGGTCACATTACTGCATGCGTTGATTATCACCATTCGAGTATCTGTACGCAATGCACAGCGCACCCTATCAACGGTAACCCTTCCGCATTTATCGGGACGGACATAGGAAACCTCGACGTTTTTACTTCGTTCTAAATAGTTTAGCGGTCGCAAAACGGAATTATGTTCGGTAACAGTGGTTACAATATGTCCGCTATAATAACCACCCAATATAGCAATGTTTAAAGCTTCAGTGCAATTCTTAGTAAATACCGTTTCTCCGTCGGTCATAGAAAAGTAATTGCATACAGTATCCCTGCAATGCTGAATTTTCAAAGCTAAGCTAATGCTATCGTTATGACCACCCCTTCCTGCATTACTTTTACGCTTACATTCGGATATAAAGCATCTCAATACATCCTTTGGAACATATCGAGAAGTTGCTGCATTATCTAAATATATCATTTATTCCTTAAACCTCATATAATACAGTATATTTTTATTACCCGCTCATGGTAACTAAAAAATGGATAAGTGAGGATATATAAATGAATTATTTATTGATTGTTTTTGCAAGCAGAAGAGATGCTGTTTCATTCGCAGAAAGATTGCAGTATAACAATGCACCGTCCGAAATAATCAATACGCCCCGACGGCTTAGCTTAAGCTGTGGTATTTCGGTAAAAACAAGCGAAAGAAACATAAATACCGTGCGAAGGATACTTAATTTATACCGTTTTTCTTCTTTTTCGGGTATATATCTATACAAAAATTCTAATTATTATCCCTATCGGTAGTCTAAAAAGCGAACGCTAACTGCGTTCGCTATAATAGTTTATTTAAGGTCTTTTTTGTTATAACCAAGCGTATTGAGCATATTATTATCTTCACGCCAACCCGATTTAACCTTTACCCAAAGCTTTAAGAAAGTTTTTTGATCGAATAGCTTTTCGATCTCAAGTCTTGAAGCTGTTGCGATTCGTTTAAGTGTTTCACCGCCCTTTCCGATTATTATTGCCTTATGATTATCTCTTTCGGTAATAATATCTGCTTCAATGCTAATAAGTCCGTCATCTCTTTCTTCAAAAGACTTAATATCAATACCTATTCCGTGAGGGATTTCCTCTTGTAAGAACTTCAATGCCTTCTCTCTGATTATCTCGGCAACGATAAATCTCATAGGTCTATCCGTATACATATCCTCGGGATAACACTCTTCGCCTTCGGGTAATACCTCGAGTATTTCATCTAAAAGCGGTTCAAGATTTTTACGTTTTTCGGCACTGATAGGCACAACGGAAATTCTTTCGATCGGATTTAACATAGATAGATTTTTAACAAAAACCTCTTCATCGGCAATATCCATTTTATTAAGCACGACTATAAGTTTAGTTGCTTGCTTTTTATATGATTCTATATTTGCAAAATCTTCATCGCTTATCTTCTTTTGACCGTCTATAACATATAATATCACATTACCGTCTTTTGTAGCAGAAGATATACTTTCGGACATATAATCAAAAAGCTTACCCTTACTATGGTTAATTCCCGGAGTATCGGAAAAAATCATTTGATACTTTTCTCCGTTTTTTTCACCGTTAGCTATACCTATTATTTTATTCCTCGTGGTTTGCGGACGCCACGAAACTATGCTGACCTTTTCACCGACAAGTGCATTAATCAAGGTAGATTTACCTGCATTCGGTTTACCTATTATTGAAATTGTACCTGTTTTCATCTTGAAATACCTAAGTCCTCCATTATTGCCCTTTGATGCTCGAGCATCTCTTCTTCATCCTCTTTTTCAATATGGTCAAATCCAAACAAATGAAGCATTCCATGAACAAATAGATATACAAGTTCTCTCAATTCACTATGCCCAAACTCCTTTGCCTGTTCCCTTATCTTACTCTTACATATCATAATGTCGCCCAAAAACAGATCACCTGTATCGGGATCGACCTCACTCTTATATGAACACGGACAAATAGGCCATTTTATCTCTACAGATGGAAAGCTCAAAACATCGGTTACTCTGTCAACACCTCTATGCTCGAGATTAAGCGATCTGATAGCATCTCTACCGATAACAGAGATATCTGCATCAAACCAATCTGTCAATTCAAGGTTTTTCAAAACTGCAAAATAAGCCTTGGTAAGTATTTCTTTGTCTTGCTTAGACATATTATATGTATTAATCATATTTACCTCTAAAATCTTTATTTTCTGGTCGGATAGCTGATTCTCGTATGAGCACTGCCTACCAACGACTCAACCAATGTATCACGAATAATTGCAAGCTGTTTCATTGTAATATCACAGGAGTCAAATTGTCCGTCTTCACGCTTGTCCTTTATAATTTTATCAACCATCGAAACTAACGCTTCTCTATCATTCAAGCCCATTGATCTTGATGCTGCTTCCACGCTGTCGGCAATCATAACTATCGCACTTATTCTTGTAGTGGGCTTAGGTCCCGGGTAACAGTAATCGGATGAATCAACATCACCTTCTGTAATATTCTGTGCTTTAATGTAGAAATAATTCAACGAGCTATCACCATGATGCTCACGAGCAACATCGCAAATTATTCTCGGGAATTTATTATCTATAAGCATCTCGTAACCGATACGGGTATGTCTTGTAATAATCTTGACGCTTGTTTCAAAGATCAAATCATCATGGGGGTTATAATTATCTGTTTGATTCTCGGTGAAAAACTCCGGACTTTCCATTTTACCTATATCATGGAAATATGCGGCTGCCTTAGCAATATTAACATTTTCACCTATAGCATAAGCACAACGCTCGGCAAGATACCCTACCTGAACGCTATGGTTAAAAGTACCCGGTGCCTTATCTGCCAATTCCTTAAGTAAAGGCTGATCGAAGCTGATATACTGTAAGAATTGCATACTCGTTTCCAAACTAAACACCCATTCCAATACCGGAGATAAAAGAAGCGATAAAACTGTTGCACCAAATTCGGCAACAAACATCCAAACAGCATTCATAACCGATTCAATGATTACAGTCCCAAGTACAAATTGATTAAATATAAACGAAAGAATAAACGCTAAACAAGCCGATAAAGAACCTATTGCAACGACATTCAATCTATTAAATGTGGGTTTATACAAAACCACAAGCATTAAGCTGGTAATAATCTTTATTCCAAGTGTGAGTATAACGGAATAGTCCGGCGTTTCTCCGGCATAGGTGTTATAGACATATATCAGTACAAGAAATATAATACTATTCATCAGCAATGAAACAACTGCTTCACGCTTAGATAACACAAGAACGATTATCAACGATGAAAGCGATAAAAGAACTATATCGAAAGATGTGTATTTCATCATAATTACCGAAACACCTAACGATATGACCGATACTATACCTATTACGGTGGCTGAATTATTATCTGTACCGAAGCATAATCTCGAATATCTAAAAATAAGTATTAAAACAATGGTCAAAAGTAGCCATACTGCAAAAGGTGGCATTCCGGTAAATGTAAATTCCCCGTCATAACACAAGCAAACCAATATAATGGTAAAAATGGCTGACAAAATAGCAGATAACAGCATCATATATAGGGTATCCTTACCGTTACCGTTATCCTTATTTTTCAAAGCCTTATCTTGTTTGTTTAACTCATCTACTTTTTTCATTTTTAGTGCTTCTTATTATAATTTTCGTATGCATTAACTATCTTTTGTACAAGATCGTGTCTTACTACATCCTTTGATCCAAGTTTACAAATTGCTACGCCCTCAACCTCCGAAAGAACATCTATGGCGTGTAATAATCCAGAACGAACTCCGGACGGAAGGTCTATTTGAGTAGCATCACCCGTAACTACGGTCTTACTGCCCTCTCCCATACGAGTCAAAAACATTTTCATTTGCTCCTTAGTGGTATTCTGAGCTTCATCCAGAATAATAAATGCATTAGATAATGTCCTTCCTCTCATATATGCAAGAGGTGCAACCTCGATTATTCCTCGCTCTATCATCTTACCGTAATTTTCATATCCGAGCATTTCACGTAATGCATCATACAGCGGTCTAAGATAGGGATCTATCTTTTGTTGGAGATCCCCGGGTAAAAAGCCGAGCCGTTCACCTGCTTCAACTGCAGGACGTGTCAGAATAATACGATCGACCTCTCTATTTTTATACGCAGTAACAGCCTTAGCAACAGCAAGATAGGTTTTACCTGTTCCCGCCGGACCTATACAAAAACAAAGAGCATTTTTATCGATAGCCTTCACATATTTACGCTGTCCGACCGTTCTACATTTGATAGGCTTACCCAGAGCAGTAATAGCAATAGAGTCCACAAGTTCGGTTGCCTCAATTGGCGCTCCGTCACGCTCGATTTCAAGAAGCATTCTAAAATGATACGGTTTCAGCCTCTCGCCACGCTTTATAAGGGTAACGGCAGACATCAAAGTTTTAGCAGCAATATCTACGTTATCATCCTCTCCGCTGACAAAGATATCACTGTCATCGGCATTCACATCCACATGCAAACTTTTAGAAAGTTCGTCGATATTCTCATCATAATTCCCAAATAAAACGCTAACGACTTCAGCATCCTCTATGGGTAATTTAACCACTCTCATCTATTACTCCTACTTGGTCTACATATTCAACTAAGCCCTTTAGTGTATATGTACTCATAATATTATTTATTATACACCATTTTCTTAGTATTTGTACATCTTTTTTTAGTGATTCGGTCATTTTATCTAACATTTCCTTTTGAATTGTTGTTTTAACCTCATCAAATGATATATATATCATACTTTCAACCGTTTCAAATCTTTTTATCTCAACTATTTTAAAAGGAAAACTAAAAGGATAGATTTCAGTAATTACTTCACAATACCCGTCAAAATCGCTTTCAATTATAGTCGATAACGGCTTGTCACAAAAATATATAATTCTTTGACATTCTTCGTGTCCTGTTTTCTTTGTAACAATGTTATATTCCTTATACTCCAAGGTTTCTTCAAGATAAACACGGGCATATACGCTTCCTCTTGCCGGTACACGCTCAGTCTTGTCCTCATTAGCATCGATGATCGAATACGGTGCAATTAGGATATCGCCTTTTTTGACTGTTTGACCATTTGTAACAAGTGCCGTACCGCTCTCCACTATTATTTGTTCGATAATACAGTCAGACTTAGCAACGATGGGACGATAGTTATCTTCCACTATTACACCGTCATCCAATTCTTCATTAATATCTATATACAAAACGACGCCTTTTATATAAACTGAAACTAAAGCGACATTTTCAATCTTTGAGATCTCTCTTTTAAGCTTAGTGCAGTCTATCTTATTTTTAAGGCAAGGAGCTTTAACGCATTCATTCGACAATAACTCCAAAATGTCATTATTATCTACACTTTCAAGCGGTGAAATCTTAACTTCGATGACCGAACTAAAAAAGACGATCGATGCAATTAGTGTTAGGATAAAGCCTATAATAAAACCTATCATACGCCTAAGTATTCCCATAGTGGATGAAGCTGCTATCATTGTAACTCTATAATCTATAAGCCTATCGTCAAGATAGAGTTTAATTTCATCAAGGTAACTTACATCAACAGTCAATGTTAACCTTTTATACTCTCTCTTGATTTTAAGCAATGGAATACCCTGTTTTAGAAAATGATTCACATGCTTAGAATGGTTCAAGCTATCTATAATAATGGTCGCATATCCGTTAGGCTTCATCTAAAAGCACCCCCTTAATCACGCCCTCGACATATGCTTCCGCATTAGATAGATATACTATTTTTAGTCCGTTTCCTACAAGCTTAATAAAACTTTCCTTATAAGAAAAGACTATCTCATTATCTGTATAGACCTTTAATCCCTTATGAGCGTTGATGACTGCATACGAATTATCTATTAACTGTATTGGAGCATCTCGCTGTGTTATAGGTAAAAGGTTTCTTATATCATCAAAAAATGCCATAGTATAGCATATTCATTCATTCGTGAATTATGATATTCAGACAATTTAAAAGGTCGCAAATGCGACCTTAATAAAATACTTATTCATGAATTTCAGAATCGTTTATTACCGGCTCATCGATATCGTCTTGGCTATCGTGTAAGCGCTTATGATGCGTCACGCACATCGCCACGGCTAACGCTATCAAAATGACAAGTAAAACAGCCGAAACGATTATAACGGCAAGAATCCAATGCAGTGTCTGCTCTGTCTTCATTCCGTTATGGGAAGAATCGGTAACAAATACTGCCGAAACGAAGACGATACATATAACACAAAGGACGCAAAGGACGACCTTGACGGTACAATCATGCTTAGTCATATTATAGAATTTCCAACGATTTACCGTATGCAGCCTTGAATTGATTTCTACAGCTTAATGCATCTTGAATTTCCAATGAGCAATCACTTTCGGAAACAGTTTGCATGATTACGCTATCACCTAAAACATCACAATTGATCTCAGTAATCAATCCGCACATGCTTCTATCAAAGCTCTCTGCTATCTTAAGAATTACACCAAGCTTATAAACTGCATCGATATCCTCTGGAGTAAGCATTGGCTTAAATCTCGCAAAATCTTCAAAAGGCTCGCCTTTCTTATGAGCGGATGCAACACATGCAGCCATAACGATATCCTTTTGAGAAATACCGTAGATATTACAATTCATAATAATATATGCGGAATGGTTAGGGTGATCGTAATATTTAATTGTTGTACCTGTATCATGTAAAACGGATGCAACTCTCAATACCTTAAAATACTGTCTGGGAAGCTTATGTATGACCTTCAACTGCTTAAATAATTGCATAGAAAGCTCTGCAACATGTTTAGCATGAGTCTCATTCGCATTGAAGTATCTAATCAAGGTTTGTAGACTGTAGCCCAAAACATCGCTTATAGGCTTCTCATTGACCGAAGGTACTGCATATTTAAACATTGCACCCTCTCTCAGTCCACAAGCCGAAATAGTTACTTTTTGGAACTTAGCACAGTCAAATACAGCCTTAATAGCAGCAAGAGCACTAGGGAATATATCCGCTCTACCACTCGATAAGCCCTTAATTTTCATAGTTCTATCTAAGGGAAGAACCTTAATGGTATTATAGATAACGTTAAACTCTTGGATAGAAACAGGATAATTATGAGCTTTATCCAAAGGATAATGCTTCATTCTTCTCGATATCTTACCCAAGTTACGGAATGAACCGCCTACACCGATAAATTGTACATCGGGATCAACATTATTGAGCCACTCGATAGGCTCGATAGATTCATGGATAAACTCCTCTATCTTTTCAGCCTTTTCCTCGGGCTTAAGTCCGCTTCCTTTATAAAAATCGGTAAGCGTAACAGAACCGAAAGGTAATGTCGATTGAGCCAATATATTTTTACGGTTATAGTAAACGAATTGAGTTGAGCCACCGCCCATATCCATAATGATACCTTTGGGAATATCCATCGAATTGATAACACCTGTATATGTAAACTGTCCTTCTTCTTCGGAAGATAAGACTTTTAGCTTGATACAGCACGAAACAGCTATCTCGTCGATAAAGCTCCTTTGGTTTTTAGCACGTCTAACAGCGCTGGTAGCGTACGCAAGAATCTTTTCAACTCCGTTACTATCGCAAAAGCGACGGAACATAAGAAGCGTCTTCTTAGTTTGCTCAATTCTACTTTGGCGAAGGAATCCGTCTATCTCCATATCTTGACCGAGACGAACATTTTCTTTTAACTCATCGAATACAACAAAATATCCGCCGTCATAGACATTAACCAAAACCAAACGAGCGGTGTTCGACCCTAAGTCAATAATTCCTATTTTTTCACATTCTGCCATATATACTCCTAACACTTATTACTAAGTGAATTAAAATGAATAGTCTATATTAGTCAGTTATATAACACATAATACCCGTATTATAAAACTTCAAATAGATTAT
>CAZUET010000052.1:0-11409 GCA_964619685.1 uncultured Christensenellaceae bacterium | reverse complement strand
ATCTATCGTTATGCCTATCGATCAGATCGCTTACTTTAACTATGAAGTAGGCGATGTTGACGAAGCGCAGTCTGTAAACGGTGTATTAGAAGCACTTCATCAAGAAACTACCGAAGCATTGGCAAACAAGGTCGATAAATATATTGCAAACCTTGCATTAGGTAAGGATGTAAGCGTTATAGGTACAACAAAATGTGTATCAGGCGTTGCAGGCGAGAATGAGAAGAATGTACTCGATATTCTTGATGAGCTTCAAGAAAGCTTGATGCTTAACGATGTTGCCGACAGTACCGAGATAGTAGTAACGGTAGATCCTAAGTTTTTTACAAGATTCCGTAAGGAATACGCAGCATTAGATACCAATAATAGTAAACAGCTTAAAGATGGCAATGTATATTGGTACAATAATATGCAAATAAAGGTAACTAATAACTTGGCAAAAAGCACTGCGACCATTGGAGGTAAGAGTCAAAGCGTTTCATATATAATGGCACGCACTAAGAGAGCTATTGCATATGTCAATCCGCTCACTCACTCCGAGGCGTATAGACCCGAAAAGAAGTTCAGCGATGCAGTTAAGGGCTTTATTCTTTTCGATGCTAAGGTAGTTAGACCTAAGGAATTATTTGTTTATAGATGTTCATATTAAGGAGGGGGAAATAGATGGCTTTTTCAGAATTAAAAGTAACCGAAATAAATAAGATATCCGAATTATCGGAAGCTAAGAGTGAAGACGGTATATTCACTGCGCTTGCAAAAAACGGAATAACTCCCGAAGCATTCGGTTGTTATTTGGATATGTCCGCAAGAGATGATAAGTATTTGATAATTGTCAAAAATACCAATATGTCGGCAGCTGTTACCGTAACCGTAAAGGGTGGAAACGGTATACAAGGCTCTGTCGATTATGTTTCCGATCTTATACCTGCCGAAAAGTATTCGGCAATGGTTATAGAAAGCGGTAGATTTAAGTGGGTCTCTGATAACGATGGATATATCGACGGTATTCATAGAATATCACACGGCGTATCGGGACTTAGAGAAAAAGGAAAGGTATTTATAATCGCCGATAAGGACGGCGTAAGCGTGGCAGTATATAAAATGCCCGTATAGAGTATTAGGATAGCGGTGATGAACCGCTATCCTTAGTTAAAGCTATGAAATATATAGAAGTTAAGAAAAATGCACTTAGACTTATGGGAGTTATTCCCGATACGGTAAACGGTGTTTATTCCGAATCTAATATTCGTGATTATTTGATAGGAATGGATGAAAGCATTTTAAGAGCGATAGATAGAATGAAAGTGTTAGGTAAGCTACCGACTATGATCAAGGCTCTTGATAATGTGGAAGAAAACGGATATTATTCTATACCTATACTTGATACGATAGGCTTAGGTGAAGTGGTATCTGTTAAAAAGCGTATCGATTGTGATATAGTAAATGTGCCGTTTGCAATAATGGATAATAATATTTATCTATACATTGATAAGGACGGCAGTTATTATATCGAATACCTTATTAGCATAGATTCACCAATCGACGATAACGCTGAAATACCTGTTCCGAACGAGCTTGCACGAATGATACCATATTATATCAAAGCTGAATTGTATGAAGAAGAGGAGCCGTCCTTATCGGCACAATCAAGAAACATTTTCGAGAGCTATCTCGATGAATACCGTTTAGGGATAGATACAACGACACAAGGGGTAAGAGTGAAATATAGACTATGAGAATAAATACACAAATTGATAAGACTGATAGGAGAATTCAATATATCAACAAGCTTGACGGCGTCGATTTGCGTAAAAGCGAGGTGCTGTCGAGGGCTGATAAGTCAATTAATTTGCTAAATAAAAACGGAAAGATAGTTAAACGAAACGGTTGGCAACAAAAATATAAGCTAAAAGATGCGATTGATTTTTTGTACGAGGTGTCGTTTAAGGGCATAGGTTATATTCTTGCATATTCGGGCAAGCGATTTTATTTGATAACTGATAGCGTGATAACGGATATTACCGAGTCGGCTCAAAAGCAATATTCTATCGATATCGATAAATTGAAGAATGCATATCTAAGCATTGTGCATAAGAATGAGTGTTATTATATATTCGGTGCAGGGGAATATCTTGTTTTAGGTGATTTCGGTAGTGGAATCGAGCTTAGAAGCGTTAAAAAGGATGCCTATATCCCTACGACAATGGTGGGTATAATGCCGGATATTGGCACAGTATTCGTCAAAGATAATTCTCTTGACGAAAGCTTCCGTGGTATTCGATATGTAAAAACCGATTCGGGTTATGAACAAGTGGTTATAAATGACGAAAGTCCTTGGAACAGTGAAACTGTCTATTATAAAAGACTATCCTCATATCAAATAAAGTCGGCAAGTTTGGAGAGCGAGAATATTTTGACGCCTATGAGAAAGAATACTCTATATGGTGTGTCGGGTAGGGCAAGCTATAAGCTCGATGTTGACGATATTGCTTATGACAGTAGAAATAAGGTGATTATAAAAGCATTAGAGAATGGCGATATTAACGAATACATCTTGACGGAACGAGTTAATTATACCGAAAAGCGTTATCCGATAGTGGGCGATAACCTAAAAGGCAGAGTTTTAACTATAGAGAAAAATGACGAAATAATTACTTGTCAAGGACTGCAAAACGGTCTTAAAACAAAAGGTAAGGTGCTTTTTAGGGGTGAAAATATGGAATGCTATTGGAGAGCGAATAGTATATCTCAGTTATCCTGGAATAATGCCGAACTTATACTTGACTACCTAAATAGCGACGGTAAGCATATCAAGACTACGATAGCAAAGGCTCATCGCAGTAATCCTTATGATAGCTATACCGTGACTTATAATGCACTTAGCATTAATTTGCCCGATAGCGTAGATTTTATTATTGACGAATGTATTGCACATGGTGATGCGGATAAACAGATATATGCGCTATTGCCTTCCTTTGTTTCTCATTTAGTAGATTCAAACCTTACCGAATGGGGTACTTTGGATCATAAAAAGGGTGTTTTATCCTTAATAAAGTCGGCAGTAAGTCCCGATGGCGGAGATAATATAGAGGTCATCATTAATGCATCTAACCGCAAATTTTTACCATCCGTGATAGATGAATGTGCATTTTGTCAAGAATTTGGCGTTGACGGTAATACCGATAGAGCTTTTGTTTCAGGTTGCACGGAATATCCTAATTGTGATTTTGCATCAGAAAGCGAAGATCTAAGCTATTTTCCAATTGATTATGTTTATTCATTCGGACTTGATTCGTCGCCTATTGTGGGATATGCAAGATTATCCGATGATTCACAAGCTGTTTTTAAGCGTGGAATGGCAAACGAAAGCAATGTATATATAAGAAAAGGAAGGTGGGGAACAAAAAGTGTTTCAATAGGTGATAACACTCTTACTTTCAACAGCGCAGAGTTTACCCTTATCGGTAATTATGTTTCTAATGGAGCAGTTGATTACAAAACTATATCATATTTGGACGGGGAACCGGTTTATCTTAATGAAAAGGGAATATATGAGCTTAAACAGATTTCCTCAATGACCGATCAATACAAAATGTCTATTGATATAGGCAAATGTATAGATAATGAGATATGCGACTCTATACAAAATGTACATAATGCAGTTAGCTATCGAGGTGATTACTATATATCGGTAGGCGACAAAATATATATTGCACAGTCTAATAATTATTATTATGAAGACAAAACAAAGCAATATAATTGGTGGATATTGGGTGAGATACCGTCAAGCTGTATTGCGGTAATTTCAGATAAGCTTTGGTTCGGTACCGCCGACGGGCGTATTTGTACATTTTGGGATAAGTATACCGATACATATTATGATGCTATCAACAGCGGAGCAATATCATTTACAATAGGGGAAGAAACGGCAGTTTTTAATGAAGATCTACTTCTTAGTGTAGGTGATCAAATAACGGTCGAGCAAGAGTTGTATAGTGTTATTATAGAGGATTGCAGTATTATAGACGGACGAATATATACCGATATCGTATTAAGAAACGGAATGGCTGTTTATGTAGACAATGTAGGTGATTCGGGGCTAAATGTAGGCGTTCAATATATAGTTACCGATTTTGATCTAAGTAATAATAGCTTTTGTTTATTACAAAACGGAGAGAATGCTTCAATCAAAGGGGGCGGATTTAGACTTTGTGCTTCGATTAAGAATGTTCCGTTGACTATAAAATCTTTAAAATGTACATTGGATGCATCTCGTAATGACTTATGTAAGCTAAGTTATAACGGCTTATCAATCATACCGATCAAATACGGTGATAGCGAATTTCCCGATTCTTTTAGCGGTAGTGTGATAAGAGAAAAAGCGGTAAGAGCATTATGGCGAACAACTAAAAGTGATTTAGGTTATCCCGATATGCTTAAAACTGTTCACAAGGTCGGTGTGATATTAGGGGAAAGGACTGTAGGAAATGTACAGTTAGTTTGCGAGGCAAGGTCAAGAATGGTAAAAAGCGCAAGTTTTGGTTACGGTACGGAGTTTTACGAGCCAAATATGGCACAGTTCACTTTTGACGGAGCTAATGATAAGGAATTCTATACTCGAATCAAATATCGAGATATTTCTACATTATCCTTGCTTATCGTATCATCTGATGCCGTACCGTTTGAGCTTAAAGGCTTCTCTATAGAGTATGCTTTATTGAAAAGAAAAAGAGGTATTTATTGATGAAGGGAATTAATAAAAGTACAGAACTTGCAATTTTAAAAAAGACTCCTTGGGCACATTCGGTTCGTCCACATCAAGAAGGATTGAACGAAGATGATATAAAGGGGCTATTTTATAAGGCAATTACCGATAAGGAAAATTCGATAATATCCGAAATCAATCGAATAGTGGACGAATGCAATCAGCAGTTTGCCGATATAGACATTACCGAATACGTAGGAAGATTGACCGATCACCCAAATGCAAAGGAGCAGAAATGGCAAAGGGTAAATAAATTGCTTTTTGCATATGAATTACCCCAAGAATACAATTTACTTGATATAAAAAAATTAAGTAATATTCTAAATTTGTCACAAGGGTTTAATCTTATACTGCGTTTATATGCACCGAATGGCGTCGTACCCGATGAGGAACTATCGATAACAATAGGGAATGCCGTTTTTAACGGACTTGAAATACTGTCCAATTCGTCAAAAGAAGCGTTTGATGATATCTATTATATCGATTTTGCCGTTCCTAAAATAGGATCATTGACCGAATTAAGTATTAAGTGGAATTCAAGTTTGAAAAACGAAAAATTTTTCGTTGATTTCTTGTATACAAGGGGAAGCGATAAAGAGTTGTTTATTCGATATGCAGATGATGAAAACGGTACAAATATAAGCGATACTCAATTAGAGTCTAATAAGTATTTAGGTTTATATTACGGCGATGGCGATAGTAGTGTTGTATCTAACTATGCTTGGATAAAGCTTATGGAAACAACGGTCACTTGGTATGAATGCACTACAACAATAGGTGATTTTCGTGGTAAAAACAGTATTGAGATATCTCTACCTTATGCAAATCCAAAATCCTATATAATATCATCACCTAATATCGAAACATTGGATGAGTATATAAGATGCGGTATATACTGTTCTTTGACTGATAACGGTAAGGTAAAAGTCGAATGTAGTGAATTGCCTGAAAAGGTAATTAAGATAATATTTTTGATAGGAAATAAGTCATAATGATATTTAATACGGTTATATATAATAAAAAAATTAATGCTGTACCGCTTACAGTAACTGAAAACGGCGAGTATGTACCAAGTGAGAGTAGTGCTGAAGCTTTTTCAAGCGTCGAGGTTGCTGTTCCACGTTTTACATTGACTAAGGGTACTTTAAAGCAATACGGTAATTATCTATGTGTGGAGCATACAAACGGCAATTCTGCAGATATATTTGATTTTTACGTTGACGGAACCTTGAAATGCAGTAAGGATAGCGGAATAATATCATTATCCGAACTTTTAGAAGAAGCGAATAGTGGTTCGGTAAGTGTGGAACTAAGAAACTCAAATGGTCAATGCGATGCATCGGGAATAAGTGATTCGGTTGAAGTTACCGCAAATAGCTATACGGATTGTACAGTAGAATTATCAAACGGAGTTGTGTCGGTTACAAGCGTTGAAGGTTCTCCTTCATCCGTTCATATTCCGCCATTTGCTTTGTTTAACGATGTTTTATATCCAATCACCGTAATTGAAAAGGGTGCGTTTAAAGGAAAAAGCGGTATTACTACAGTTAGAGGAGATAACATAAAAACTATTTATTCTAAAGCGTTTAACGGAGTAGATACTCTTACTTCGGTATCCTTTCCGTCATTAACCGAGCTTATCGGAGTGGATATTTTTAAAGGTACATCGCTTTCCGAACTTAATCTTAAAAATGTAAGGATAATCAACTCAAAAAGATTACTTGCTGATAATAAGGTACCGTGTTCGGTAACTATGCCTACCGATAGTAAAATCGATACCGTTTATTCCGATATATTCGCCGATGCCGATCTTGGTCAAATGTTTATAGATACAAATTTTATATATATTGATGACTATGCTTTTGAAAATGCGAAATGTAAGTATTTGGAAATGCGGTTTTGGAATATTGTTACAGCCTCAAACGCTTTTAAAAGTGCCGACTTTATGGGTGAAAAGGGTATGATTATATTCAATATTGACAGCATTCATAAGCGGTATAATTATAGTGATGCGGTCAATGTTGCCTTTTCACTTGTTATGATTAAGGGCGACACATTTACAGGTTCTATAGATGTAAACGGAAATGCAGTCAAATTCGAGATATTCCAAAATCTCGATAATGCTTTCAATAGATTGGATGCTTTAAGTGTTTCGGGCGGAAGCTATACGGCAACAAGATCGGGTAAATATTATCTTAGAATTGTATCATAAGGGGGAAAAATGGATATTAGTACATATTTTTATGAAAATTGGTTGGATAAATTGGTAACGGTGATAGGAGTTATTGTCGGTATCGTATCTTCTGTCGGTATATTGATAACAAAAATAAGCGAATGCATAAAAGCATTTAAAGTTAATACCGAACTTGTTGCGAAAAAGAGCGAAGAATTAGGAGAAACTAACAAACTTCAAGCAGAACTCATCGAAACATTTAACGCATTAAAGGAATGTCTTACCGAATCCGCAGTTATCAATGCCGGTATTCAGCAACAGTCAGAGGAAACAAAAAAGCAGATAAATGACCAAATGGAAGTATTGCGTAAGGCAATGTATATTGCATTCGTGAACAATTCCGAGCTGGTAAAAAAGGGTAGTGCCGAAAAGATAGCAATGCTGATAGGTGATAATGATGAAGTCGAAGGATAGATATAAACTATTACTGCTTTATGTGTTACAAGCAATAGTCATTGTAGCACCCATTATTGCTGTAATAGTTGTTAAAAGGAATGATTATTTCAGTGTACCCGAAAAAACTTTTTCGCTTAGCTTTGCCTGTATTTCGGCATTCGTCATTATGGTGCTACAAATACTTGGGAAAATGCCTAAAAATGTACATGTAATAGTCAAGCTTGGACTAATTACGGTGTTTTTATGGATGATAAGACCGATATTAGATGATTTATGCTTACTTTTGACCTGTGCGTTGGGTGGAGAAATAGTTGGTATGGCATTATTCGCTAAGCCTATCCGACTTTTAAAAAAACGAATTGATTGTGTCGAGTATGTAGAAATAAAAAGGGATATAGAAGCCAATAACACATCGGGGAGAGTGTAGGGTATGAATGGATTAGAAAGGACTAAAGATTTTTTGAAAATCAATTTATTCTTTATAGTTGTTGCGGTTGCATGTGTAATCTATATAGTCAGAGGTTTTGTCGATATTGTCGAAACAGGCAAAACGGTCGGTGAAATAATCGCAGACGGATTTGTAAGTGCTTTGTTTGGATTTTTTATTTCTAAATTACTTTCACTGCAAGGAATTGCAAAAGGCGAAAATGATCCAAATGTAATAAATACCAATATGTTGCATGCAAGAGCGGTCGAGAAGATTTCACCCAAAATATATTTATTAGATGAATGGTGTGAAAAGAAAAATGCCGAAGCAAAAAGAAATGCCCAAGCCAAAATATTAGCAGTTGCAGGTATTACTATCAATGAATTTGAAAGGGGTGTTTATAGGGTGTTCGATAAGGACGGCGAATGCTTCAAAAGTGAGGATATGCTATCCAAGGAAAAGCGTAAGGCTATAAAGCGTGCCAGAAGAGTATCGCTCACGCCTTTGTCTGCATCATCGCTAACATCTGACGGTGGGAATAAAAACGATCCGTATTATTTTGGGCTTGAAAAGCGTGAATATTCGCTAAGACGAGACGGTAAACAGGTTATTAGTAAGGTTTTATGCGGTTTGCTTTTCGGTTACTATGGCGTAAAGCTTATTGCAGACTTTAATGTTGCCGATTTGATATGGACTGCAATTCAAGTCGCATTATTCCTTATAATGGGAGTTATATCCTATTTGCAGTCCTATTTCTTCATTGTAGATGAGTATAGGCATAGGATAATAAAAAAGATAGATAATTTAGAAAAATTCAATAATCAAACGGGGGTAGTAGATGAAAAACAACGATTGGATCAAGTGGTACTCCAAGACGAGTGAGAAAATAAAAGAAGAGAACGAAAAACATAATGCTCTATTTGAGGGAATGACCGATAGAGAAAAGAAAACTGCCGAACTAATTAATAAGCGTTATCGTGAGATAGAGCAAACAGTGGATAAAACTGTAAACAAGTTAAACGATATATCAAATGAGGCTGATATTGAAGGTAAAAAAGCGAAGATAAATGCAGACATCGCCAAGCTTGCAGTAAAAGAAAATGCTATTGCGGACGGTGATAATAGGACTTTAAATATGGAATTGGCTTCAAATGAGGTCGATAAGGTGTTATCTAACGAATTAAATGAGGTAAATAACGAAAGCGATGTTAATAAAGATAATCTAATTGATAAACTCGATGAAAATGTTGCAAGCAAACAAAATAAGCTTGTAGAGGAAGTAAGAAATTTGGAAAGATCGCTGAATACCAAGGAAGATAATGCCTACGAGGGGGTAAAAAATGAGATTGATACCGTTCTTGCTAATAATAGAACAAATCTTGGCGGAGTTTATTATAATGTAAAGGACGAATTGCTAAATATAATCCAATCGTCGAAGGACGAGTTAGGAGATAGAGCCGATGAACTTATCAAATATGTCGAGAGTAAAAACTACTATACATCCACCGGATACGATAAAACTACCATATATGTAAATGATAAAAAATATGAGTTTACAACTAAAGAGATCGAAATGATGGACTCTATCAAATTTGACAGCTACGGTAGAGTGGGTTTGGTTTACGGTGACGGCCTTAAGCTTGAATACAATGGCAAAAAGTACAAAGCGACTGCCGGTGAAGTTGCTACAGACGGCGAAAAAAGTATTATAACGGCAATTTGTGCAAGAAAGAAGATAACACCTAAGGTCGGAACGTGTATTTGTTACCGCAATAGAGTTTATGCTTACGCAGGCGATAATTATTGGAGATGCGTCAAGGAAATAGGTAAGGTGAATGAAGTAGACGGACTTTATGCTTTAGTAACCGACTATAAGAGCGACTTGGAGGGAACTGATGAGAACGAGGATAGCCAAGGAAATTAATGAGTTAAAAGAGATGCTGTCACGATTGACGATAAAGATTGAGCAACTCTTAGATCAGGATGCTGAGCCAAAGCTTTATAGCGACGAGCTTTTAAAAGAATATTTGAACGGAGATAAGAGAAATGAATGATAGGTTGAGTGAAGTATGGAGATTGTACGAGAATGCTACAAGTTATATATCGAGGATCGCTTTATCATCTACTATCAAGAAAAACATCGATTTTTACGAGGGTAGACAATGGGCAAGATCGACCGATGCAACTAAACATATGCCAAGACCGGTCATAAACCTTGTCAAGTTTATTTGTAGAAATAAAAGGGCAATGCTTTCCGCTCAACCGATAAGGCTCGTTTATAAGTCCGAAGAAGATCCCGAATCAGCATCCGAGTATACCGCTTTCGCCAATTATATTTGTAAGGAAATGGATATGGACGAGTTGGATTCAATCGCTGTTCGTGATGCGGTTCTTAAGGGCAGTTATTTTTATCACCTATATTGGGATTGCGAAAAGCGTGGTCGAATGGGTGTTAGAGAGGGTGGATTGAAATGTGAAATAATAGATCCGCAAAATATATATTTCAGTAATCCGGAAGAGTTAAACGAACAAAAACAAGATTGGATAATCATATCTTCGAGAGCAAGCGTAGATAAGCTTAAAAGAATTGCGGATACTGATGTCGATATCGACCTTATTATATCGGACGGAAATAGTGAAAACGATACATATTGTACAGTTTTAACTCGTTATTTTAGAGAAAACGGAGAGGTCTATTGCGAAAAAGCGGTTAAAAATACCATAATTCATAAACCGTTTAAAATTACGCCCGAATACAATAACGGAGCTGTTGCCGAACTATATCCCATAATTGCCGGTTGCTATGAGGAAAGAGAAAAATGTATTTATGGTATTAGTGAGGCGGAAGGGCTTATAAGTGATCAGAAGCTCGTAAATCATATTTTAGGTATGGAAGCACTCGCAATTCAAAATATTGCTTGGGGTAAGTATATCGTCAGTAAAGATGCCCTAAGAGGACAGCAAATATCAAATGAACCCGGTGAGATTATTATAGATCACTCCATAAGTGGAAATGGTATAAGAAAACTTGAACAGCATTCATTATCAGGTATGCCGTTGAATTATGTCAATAATATTACATCCATGTTAAGAACGGTTAGCGGTGCAACTGAGGTCATTACGGGTGAAACTATAACAGGTAACCTTAGCGGTAAGGCAATTGCTCAGCTACAAGACCAAGCTAATCAGCCTATAATCGAGCAAAGAAGGCGATTTTGGCGTGCTAAACAAAGATTTGGTCATGTTCTAAAGCAATGCATTGACTTATATTACGATCACAAAGATTTTTCTAAAAACGGAAGAAAGGTTGTTTTTGATGCATCAAAGTATCGTGATATTGATATGCAAATTACAGTTGAAGCGGTAGGTGGTGTTACTGGAAGTTTTGCCGGTGATATAGGAATACTTGAAACTCTCTATCAAAAAGGTGATATAGATGCCGAAACTTTTATCGAAGCATATCCTAACGATATGATACTCGATAAACAACGAATTATCAGCGTTATCAAAAAACAAAGATCTAAAACTGATAAGGTAGAGGATATTGACATTTGATAAAGACTTTAAAATTACTAAAATAATAATCTG
>CAZUET010000051.1:0-11426 GCA_964619685.1 uncultured Christensenellaceae bacterium | reverse complement strand
GGAATGTTTGACGGTAAAGAAAAGAAAGTTACAGCAGTTAATCGTAAGAAAAACCATATTTCCATAAAAAATACACTCGGACTTTCGTTTACATTCATAAAAAAAGACCTTATTATGCTGTTTTTCTATGCATTCATTGTTGCATGCTTGATAATTGTTTTAGGCCTTAGCGAGTTAATAGTAACATTTGACGCTTCTGAAGTCATCGAAAAGGAATTAAATGTTTCCGACCATACTTCGGTTTCATTCTCAAAAGATACCATAGATGACTTAAATATAGATCAAAACTGTATACTTGATATTTCTGACGATGAAATAGATTCTTTTGTAAAAAACGGATATAGCGGTAATATCTATAAACTTATCCATATGATTTTTGAATATGGCGAAGGATGCAGTGTATCACACAACCAACGCCCAAGTAAATTCAACCCAACTGATGCATTTTATAAAGGAACAAGGGGCGTATTGATAACAACGGAAGAATATATCGAGAGTATTTTTGGCGAAATTAAGTATATAGCCGTTGCCGATAAAATTGAAAAGGGTGGAGTATATATCACGGATTACAGTGCTGACGCTATGATATACTATAACCCAATACTGTTTCCAAATTATCAAGCTACGTTAGGAAACAATAAAAGTTCGGGAAACAATACATACGGATATGTAAACGGTATAATCGATACAGGTTATAAAGATAAATACAACGATTTACTGGAACAATTTAGGAATGTAAATATATCCAAAGATGAGTTGTTAGAGATGACGGATAGCGACGAATACCGTAGCTACTACGACGATATTATTCAAAATCTATCCATTGCATATACAACTAATCCCGATTTTATAAACGATACCATCGAATTAAATGCAAAAAGCTGGTTAGCTACCGGAAGTTCAATAATCATAAAGGATGGTAAAGAATGCCCGATTTCTACAGGGTTTATAGAGAATGCCCATACCCGTACCACGCTTAATCTAAAAGAAGACGAGATCGTTATGGGAATCGAGATATACAATCAAACATTCGGAACGAACTATTCAAAATACACAATGTCGGAATTCGAACCGCATGACATAACATTCAATTATTCATATTATTATGATTTAGATACAGCAAAGCCTAAAGCGTCATTAAATGTAAAGGTCGTTGGATTAACAAATGAAAATGTTATTTACTTCCCCGACAATCTATTCAAGCAGGTTTTAAAATGCGAGCTGTTTACATCTGCTGTCTATTTTGACGATATTTCGAACATGGAAACACTGTTAAGTACCTCAAGTGAATTAAACTTTTCAGCTGACTCTATAATAGCTTATTCATTATCGACAATGACTAAGGCAGTAAGTGTATTTACCGATTTCTTTGGAATCATATTTATCGGCTTATGTATATGCACATTTTTCATTATAGCAAATTACGGTATTAAGCTTGTTAAAGAGCGTAAATACGAAATGGGCATACTTAAAGCACTCGGCATAAGAGAACTCGACCTTGTTATTATTTTAGGTGTTCAATTACTGTTATTTTTGGCATTGGCTATCGTCATATATATTTTAGGATCTATAATCTCAAGTGAATTAAACTTTTCAGCTGACTCTATAATAGCTTATTCATTATCGACAATGACTAAGGCAGTAAGTGTATTTACCGATTTCTTTGGAATCATATTTATCGGCTTATGTATATGCACATTTTTCATTATAGCAAATTACGGTATTAAGCTTGTTAAAGAGCGTAAATACGAAATGGGCATACTTAAAGCACTCGGCATAAGAGAACTCGACCTTGTTATTATTTTAGGTGTTCAATTACTGTTATTTTTGGCATTGGCTATCGTCATATATATTTTAGGATCTATAATCTTTATTGATTTGGCAAATGATATTCTAATAAGATCGTTATTAGAGCTTGCACCGGGAAGATTTATGATGAATATAAAGATTTTGTATATCGATCCGTCGCATTTCTTAACAAACAGCATATTGACGATAATTATTTCAACAATATCATTTATTATTCCGCTTATAAAGCTGAGAAAACTCAAGCCTACACAAATAATCAAGGCGAAGGAATAAATCTACTGTTGTAGCAATTTTCATCCAAGATACCAACATTCCCGACTCGATATGAGAATTACCGAAGATAAATATAAAGGCTCATATGAAAGGTGCGTAAAAATAATTTTAGAAAAAAGGCTTTTTGTTATTTGCGACCGAATGCGGAATAACAAATAATACTGCATTAAAGATCATAGATAGGGTGCTTTCTTTTACGGATAAATGGGTAACAATGTGTAACGAATCAACTCTACCGAAAACAGTAAAGGAAAGACTATAGAAATCATCCTCAATCGGTCAAAAATATTAAAACAGTAAAAGAACATACAGTTTTACCATTACGACAACGGACGATAAACTGCAGTGGTAAACTACTCGTTTTTGTCCTTGTTTTGCTTGGATAAAAATGCTTTAATCTTGGCTTGCTCCTTTTTAAAAAACTCAGTCGATTCTTCTGTAATAACGGTGGTCTGTCTTTCGATTTCTTCTTTTAATAATTCTTCGTCAGTCTTTTCTTTTTCACGACGATCAATTGATTTGATCTGCTCGGCTAATTGTATTGCTAAGGCAATTAACAGTGGTACGCATATAAGTGTTGCAAGTCCATATGGAGTAAGCATAAAACTAAATACAGTATTAAGCCAAGATGGCATTTTAGATATATAGACGGCTTGAACTCTTTCTGCTTCGATAGTTTCCTCGGGAGCTCCCTGTTTAATTCCTTGTGTAGTGATAACTTCTTTACCGCTAACAGGATCGATATGAAGTGCTTCTATACATTCATGAGTAATGTATAGAACTCCGCTTGCTTGATATATTTCGTCGGGTACTAAGTAACACACATAATCGCCCACCTTTACATCTTCTGCGGTTGCTCTTTTGACAAGAATGGAAGAACCGACCGTCAATTCGGGTTCCATGCTATCGGTAAGGATATGCAAAAAGGAATAACCGAACAAATTGGCTTGTTCTCCCTTGATTTTAGATACCGTGACTGTAATCAAACAAAAAAGAATCACAGCGAACACTAAAACAATGATCACTGTGGATATTATATTGAATATTCTTTTTGGTATCGATGTAGGTTTTTTCTTGTCGGTCATTATTTTTACTCTACACTCTGGGCAAGATGCCCGTATATTACTTTTTGCGTTTTTTCTTATTAGTTCTTGCGTCTTTAGTATCTTCAACGGGGTCGTTTTTTGGTGGAACAAACGATTTAGGCATATACGCTACCGACGAAATGGTTGTCTTCGATTCATTTCTACTTGAAATCTGAATTTGAGACAATTCTTCCTTACGCCTTTCTTCGATTTCTTTTAAATAATCGTCATCATTGGTATCACTATTTAATACACCACTCATTGTCGGTTCGGTAGTAATAGCCTTTGACGGGCGAGTTATCTTACCGTCGCCATGTGTAAGCTTACTTGCCATAAAGGAGGATCGAGGCTTATACCGTTCGGTTGCGTCGATCGGTTCATAGAACCCTGTAAGCATAATATCCTCGTCAAAATCGTCATTAGTGGCGTTTTCGCTCGGCATATATGACGCTTCTGTTATTGTCATATTGGTTCTATCTATCGTTGGATCTTCTTCATCAGCCAGCAGACCTGCATTGACGGCATAAATATAGTCGCCGTTTTCGTCTTTAGTAGTTAGAGAGGTATCTGCATCGGGTATAACTTCGATTTCATCGCCAACCGACTCCATATCCTCGGCAGTAGGCGTATCGGGAATGACTATATCTTCCGCCTTTTCATCCGCTACTTCTTGATCGGTGAATATATCATAGTCGAACATATCGGCGATATTCTCCATTTCGAGAATAGCAGCCTTTTGATCGGCTTCCATTTCTTGATAATGGCGAGTTATCATTTCACGCAAAGCAAGTTCCTGTTGGGAACGCATACGCATAATTTTAGCCTGCTCGGACTTACGTATTTTAAGTAAAGCGGAGCTTTCAACAGGACGCAAGAAACTGATTTGTTTTTCCCGTTCAAGCACTTCTCTCTTTTTCTTTCTTTCAAGCTCTGTGCGAGCCTTTTCAGCCTCATAAATGGCTTGTAATCGTCTATCTTCCTCTTGGATACGGCGTTCGGCTTCGGCTTGCTCTTTTTCAAGACGCTCCTTGAGTGCAGCTTCTTCTTCGGCTTTGATTCTTTCTTCTCGTTCTTGGTGTTCACGCAACAATCTATCAGCCTCGAGCTTACGCTGTAATTTTTCCTGCCGTTTTGCTTCCTTTTCCGCCTTGATACGCTCTTTTTCGGCTTGTTTTTCAGCCTCTTCCTTGGCTTTTAACGCAGCAAGCTTTGCTTTATCTTCTTCGATTACAAGCTTACGGATAAGCTCTGCACGTTCCTCGCTGTCTTGCTTAGTTTTATTTATCTTATATTGCAATAAACAGCGGTCAATTGCACGATTTATTTTACGCTCTTCTTCCTTGGTTATCTCACCTATTTCGGGCAATCTCGTAAACACACGGCGTGTTTCAAATAAGCTCAATTTTAATTCCGGAAAATCGTCGGGAACAAAATCGTCGATATTTTTGGTAATATATTCGGTTTCAATATTTTTTTCTTTTTTCTTAGCTTGCTCTTTATCTTCTATTGCTTCGTCCGTGGTGTTTTGTCTTACAATAGATTCAATAAGAATATTATTCAAATAAATAAGGTTATTGAATTTTTCTTGACTTGCAAGCGGAAGATTATCGGTCGAATCAACCGATTTAATCTCGTAGCCATTGGACTGGTAGCTGTCGATAAATTGCCACAAAACAAGAGCTTTTTTAAAGTCGGGGTTTTTAAGAATAACATTTGTGCGAATTATAGGCGGTCTTACAAGGGCGCACGATACCATCTGCTTAGCGAAAGCAGATCCTAAAAAACCATTAACAATGCTTGATAACCTTGCAATTCTTTCAATATCGGTAAGCTCCGACGTATCGGCTTTGACCATTTCGTCAAGGGGCATATTGATCATCGTTTCCATAGAATACTTGACCTTTTGCTTGCCGATTGAATATTCGCTGTCAATTTTGACACTAAATTGGTCGGAAGTAATTGATGCTTTTTTAATTACCTCAAAGCGTTTACTGATAAATTGATGCAATTTGAGAATAAGGGTATAAATAAATCTATTCTCATATATCTCATAGGATTCTTCTTTAGAAGTATTGAGTATCTTACTTGGAATAACAGCACCGTCACGGCCTACCGAAGCGATAAGGTTGGTATGTGTTGCCAAGTGCTTGACCGATTCTGTGGTAATATTACGAGCGAGCGAAATATCCACGATATCTTCTTCGACAACGATGAATTTACGGGGATTACGCACTATATTATCGAGTGAAATTATGCAATCCTCTATTTGCTCCACCCAATCGAGATCAAACTTTTTCTTTTGGAATCGTTGGGACATTTCATACTTACATTTACCCGATTTGATGCCATTGATATAGGTATCATAAAAGTCCTCCTGCTTAAGCATGGAGCTAATATAATAAATATATTCTTCCAATCTACCTTTATCGATAACAGCCATAACTAATGCGATATATTAGAACAATTTCTTTAATCTCTGTAAATACTCCTTACACTCGGTCATATTCTCTTCGCCGAAGTGGTCGGAAAGGTATTGAATATAATCATCGACCTCATCACGAATATATGCAAGGTTTAATGATTCGAATTTACGCAGTATCTTATTACATAGAACATAATCTAAGCCGTCAATTTCGGTTCCGCCACAAGCAACATAGGTCGGTACGAATTCTTGTAGCTGTTTAACGATACGATTACCGAAAGCCAAACGGAAATGTTCAATAACATAGTTATCCATTTCCTCGAACTTATCGCTGTTTTCCTTACTAACCTTATGCTCTTCCTTTGCCTTTGCGAACAAGTCTTCAAGATGCTTGTAGCTTAACTGAAGCTTTTCGGTAACAGGGCAGTCAAAGGGTGCTGCCTTACTATTGATATTGATAGGCATACCTCTATCATAGACCTTATCGGATATAGCAAATGTAGAATCGTCGTTGTTAGCAGTACCTACATACCACATATTTTCAGGCAGTCTAAATCTACCCTTTTCAACAAACTTAGGGTCATTAGGCCAACCTGACGGAACAAGGTCAACAATCCATTGATCTCTTGACGGCATTTCGAGAATGGATAGCAATTCGGCGAAATAGTATTCGACACGGGCTATATTCATTTCGTCGAGAACGGTTACGAAAACATCCTCGGAATATCTTGCCTTATACATCATTTTAAGCACTTCGGTTTCATTGAAACGCTTTGTAAATTCGTTAAAATATCCAAAAATTTCGGTTCTATCACGCCAAGACGGCTGAACGGATGCAATGGTTGCGGGGTTATCAAGAAAGTGACCGATACATTCGGGAAGTGATGTTTTACCTGTACCGGAAATACCTTGAAGTATCAAAAGACGAGTGGTTGCAAACGAACTGAAAAACAGTCTGATTATCTTGATATCGTAATAAAGCTTACGCCAAGGTCTATCGGGGTTATTTGCCGCATAATTACGGAAACGGTCGCAAATTTCTTCTAACGTAATGTCATTATCGTATTCACGGGTGGGAAATTCTCCAAGCTCGTAGGACCTATCCACCTCAGTAAGCTTATAGAAACGACTTTCACCCTCTTTTAGCTCTTCTTGAACCTCGCCTTCGCCCTCGATAGCTAAAGTAGTATCGCCTGTACCGTTCGTCATCCTCATGCCTAAGATACGGTCCTTTTCCATATTAGTCTTAACAAGCTGTCTTTGAAGCTCGGCAATTTCGTCTATAAGGTCTTGATCGAGTACTGCATTTTTACTGCGTATTCTTTTTGAGAGCCTAACGATAGCCCTTACTATCAGCCATACCACCGATATCAATACGGCAAGCACAATCAATACAATAAGAATACCGACTATCCAATAGCCGGCGTTACCGTCGGATAAATTCTTTATGGTATTAAAGTAATCTGCAAAGTTGAACATTTGAGCGATACCGCCAAAAATACCTGTCCATATTTGCAGGAATCCACCAATAAATAATTCAAGTAATTGTTTTATTAGATCTATCATATACGCCTCTTGATCTATAGGAATATAGTGTGATTTTTATTTTATTCGGAAGCTTGTTGTTCTTCCGCCTCGTCTGTATAGACAAGCTTATTGTTGTTATCGTACCTAAGCGAGAATTGGAAGGTGTAACTCACTCTACCGCCCAATTTTTCATCCACGGTTTCGGGATCCGTTCCCTCTATCCATATTGCCATTGCGTAGCGAATACGGTGTCCCGGAAGAATGGGATAATAGAGAGTATCTAACACGATTCCCGAATCGGAATCGTAAAAGCTCTTACATTTCCAAGGCTCGGTGGATTCGGGATAATTAGGATCGGTCGTATAATCGGGGATTATTTCGTCACCACCTGCGACATATTCGTCTGATATGCCATCCGCAGCGACCTTACCGAAACATTTATATTCGGGTTCTTTCCAATACGGATCGCCATGAATATCAAATGCCTCTTCTTGCTTGATAAGTAGTATTCTTATAGTGTCCTCTAATTCTTTATAGGAATTAGTAAGTGTAATGTTTTCACTATAATAAACACCCCTATCACCTTGATTTTTGAGATAAAAAGCCGTAGCAATATAATTGTTTTTGGATAACGAGCCGTCCTTTGATAAAAGCTCCTTAATATTGATCCAGCTATATGTAATATTGGTCATAGTTCTCATGCCGTCGCTTGATAACACGCTTGAAGCATTGTTGAATGCGTAATTGTCGGCTAAGGTAAGATATGACTCATAATTTTTATCTATTGTAATTCTAAAGCTATTGAAATCTACAAAAGCAAGAACACCGTATACAAGAGAGCATACCAATAATGCTGCTATTACGAATATCGTCATAATCAAAGAAACCGTACGCTGAGTTGTCTTTTTTCGTACGGATTTTTTGCGAAGTATATATTCATAATTTTGCTTATTTATTATATCCTTTTCCGATAACGAGGAAGAAACATCGGATGAAGTGATTTCATCCGATCTCTTATCTAATTTATTGTTATCGTCCAGACCTTTTTTTGCCATTATTCGGTATCCTTTATTTTAACCAAGCCACCTTATTCGGCGTGATCTCCATTGTCTTCAGTATCGGTAGCATTGGAGTTTTCTTGAGTACGGAAGTATTCGTCAATTTGTTCATCGGTCATACCGGTTGAATGCATGTATGCACGCAATGCTTCTTTACGAATTGCTTCACTGTCAATGCTTGCCCTTGCTTGTTCTTGAATAGCTTCAAGACGAGCTTGGTCGGTAGCCTTTTTCATTTTTTCGCCAACCGCCCATTTGACCACATAGTAACCGTTATAAATAAGTAAAAGCACAAGCGGTATTATAATTACAAGGAATGATACACTGCTTCCGCTATACTCGTATGCAACGCTGTCGCCTACGCTAATCTTACGATAGCCCTGCAACCATAGAATAGCACCGCCTAATCCGCTCATTTTACCGCTCATTTTACCGATGATCGCATCGTACGAAATACTTTCAACGCCATCTCTTGCGGTGTCCTTATCTCCAGCAACTCTAAAAGCACGAGAGATTTCAAGAACCTCGATAACTCTATGAGTAACGACTTGTTCACTGCGATTACCTTGACTATCGGTTACAAGCGATCTATACGCAACCACATCACCGACCTTGATATCCTCAAAATCAGCCTTTTTGGTAATGACCATATCACCGGGTTTAAATGTAAGCTTGGTATTATAACCTAATGAATCATAATCGAGCTCACTATTATAAACCATTGAGTCGGTACGAATGGCGAACCAGTTCACATTGCGATCCTCGGGCTTGCCTGCCGCACCCGTCCAAATAATGATAGAAAAGACGATACAAAGAATGACCACCAATGCTTCGATAACGGTAACTACGATATCGATAATCTTCTTAGTCTTATCGTCAATTTTTCTTTTTTGTTTTGTTTCTTCGTTTGCCATTATATTATCCCCTAAAAATATCCCTTGCATTTTTATCGACACTGTCACACAATATCCATAAAAACACAAGGGGAAGGGTGTTACCCCTTCCTAATGTATTTTTATTGTTAGTTTAAATATCCTTCATAAGGGTAGTAGACTTATAAAGTGTTTATAGTTAGGCTGTTTTTCCAGTAATTGTTAAATCGAAATTGGTGATTGTTTTTTGTGAATATGTACTTAAACCATTACCGTCATACCACATTACAATATCTATTTTCACGATATCATTAACAGATAAACCCTCATCACCAAGAGAAAGTGTGATGACTCCGTCGGCGGTCATTTCTAAGTTGTCTGAATCAGAAATTGACGGGGAGTAAGAAGACGATTGGGTGCTATTTGTAGCATTATTTATAGAGTAATCATCAATCAAATAATCGAAATCTGAGTTTGCTTCATATAGGCTGAATAAATCGTAAACTATATATTTTCCGTTAATTTCATTTAATACAAGCACATTTGAATCAAGTTGAGTCCAAGATTTTTTATCTGAACCTAATTTTGATACTCTAATCATTGCAACTGGCGTAGCAAATTCTGCAGATTCAGCAATTCTTCTTATTGTTGTTTTAATTTCAATATCTAAGTTTTTTAGAATAGCAGTTTCATTATTAACAAGCAATATAGCATCTTGATAGTAATGTGCATTATTACTGCTCTCTTTAGGAATAAAGTTACCCTCTGAATCAAATGTATTATCTAACAAAACCTCTTGTTGAGCAATGGTATCCGGCTTAAAATAAGCATTTACCGTTCTACCTGTATCAAGTTTAAACGAATTAAAATCGCCCTCAAATACAGCACTCTCATTGGGTTTATTAACGCATACCGGTAACATATCTATTCCCTGATCCAATAATGATATTCCATTTTTCCATGATGTCATATCTCTTGAAAGCGAAATATTGACATTTGAAGATGAGGAACCAGTACTTGCAGTAAAGCTACCGCCCGATGCGGTTACATTGTTTTGTGTTGCCGAGAACCATGCCAAAGAACTCGTTGTTAATGCAACTGCTAAAACTACTACCATAACAATTGCTGTGATTAACATTCTTTTTTTCATTATTTAATCCTCCATTAATGCCCGTAGGCATACATTTCTTTGTTTTTATATTTTTCCCTTTTATAGGTGGGTTGTCCGCTTAATTGTTCGACTTCATGGAGTCGGTGGGTGTGATCGCTTTAAAGGCATTAGGTACCGTACGCATTGGCTTACTTACTGCATTACCTTGAATTAGGTCAATGCCCATATAGAGCATATAATCCACCATATCCACTGTGTCGCAAAAGGTTGCTATAGTCGGTATACCGAGCTCGTGTGCAAACTGTGTAAGCATTCTAAGAAAACCTTCCGACTTATAATTTCCAAGCTCATAATATCTACTATCAAGCCTTAGGTAATCGAAGTCAAGCTCAGAAAGGGTGGTCATACTAACCTTTTCGCAGTTATCGAGAACGATACCTACTCCCCTAGATTTCAGTTCAGCTAAACCTGTTTTCGCTGCGGTACCGAGATTTTGGAGAGAAACACAATCGAATGCCATTATTAGATTTGTCCTTGGGCGGTCGATAGTGTCAATTAGCTTTTGTAACAAGGACGGCTTAGTAAAAAAGCGAGCGGATATAAAGATAATAAAGCCAATATCGGGATATTCGTCGCATATCTTCATTTGCTCAATCAAGTTGGCGATATTCAGCTCTACAACTCTGTCCGACGATTCAGCTACCGCCATCCAAAGCTGAGGGATCAGCTTACCAACAAAACGATCCTGCAATACCTGATATACATTATAAAGCTTAGTCTCACCCTTAGAATCGAGAATAGCGTTATAGAAGTATATTATTGGGTCAGTCTGTGCCACCGCAGCATTGATCGATTTTGCTTTATATCGTCTTGCAAATAGGTCGTTCTCCTCTTGACGCTTACGCTTACGCTCTTCGGTTTCCTTACGTTTTTTTTCTTCCGAATCATCTTCGGTCAATTCTAAATCATTGCCGTGTTTTTTGATGTCCTTTAGATAGGATAGATCCGCCAAATCCGCATTCACGCTTTCAGAATTCTGTCTTATATTTTCAAGCTCGAGATATTCCTCTTCTTGATTACTTGCATTTGCAATAGCTTCTGCTTCGATTATTGTTCCCATAGTAATATCTTCGGATGCTAACTCATCACTGTTTAGTTGGACATCTTCCGCATTAACCTTATCCGAAGCTTGTTCTACTGTAAGGTTTTCTTGGGGAGTTAAGCTCTCCGCATTATTCTCTTGTATATCATTGCTCGAAATTTCCATAC
>CAZUET010000050.1:0-11469 GCA_964619685.1 uncultured Christensenellaceae bacterium | reverse complement strand
AGTTTTGGTTTGAAAATTGGTCTTGAAGGTGAAAAAGAGTTCAAAGCAGCACTCGTGCAAATAAATCAGATTTTTTTCTTTATAATGTGTATCTTCCTATAGACCCGAAAATTTAGAAGTGTCCGAAACTTTTTGTCGCCGTCCGAAATTGTATCAAAATAGGTATGGGGCACACAAGTGAGACCCAACTGAACCCATAAGGTTCGTTTAGGGTCATTTTTTTTATAACCTATGACTTATCGATGGGATTTGAACGAGAGCGTTAAAAAAAGCATCCGGTGGATGGTTTTTAGCGGCTGACCGAAGGCGTAGGCAAAGCATACTACTTTTCTAATACTTATTGCTTTGCCGTAGCCAAGAGCAAATCCATTATCCTCCGCTATTCTAAAAAAATAATGTATTTTTTTTGTTTTACATAACTTATGAAATTGGGCATTTTTCGAGTATTTAAGAATAAAGCATAAAATTAATGCTGATACTATACAACATAAAAATATGCGGAATAAGACTATAAAAAATTAGATGTAACATTTTTAAAATAAAAAACCGAGCTACTTTTTCAAGTATCTCGGGTTAATGTACTATAGAAATACATCTGTATAACTGACAATTATAATATAAGCGATTTTACTAAATTTATCAATAGTATTTTTGGATGTTATATGAGGTTAATAAAAATTAAAAAATCCGTTAATTTTCTCCGTTATAATATCTTTGAAAAATTATCCGTTAAACCTTTAATATATCTCAAACAGTGCGACATTAGATGCTTTATTTACGATTTAATTGGATAAGATTGTCGATTAGATCTTTGTTTTCAGTATAGTCGGTACAGGTTAAAAGCGTTTGTTGTTTTTTGGCTTGTTTAAGCAATTCTTGCCTTCTATATGGATCTAATTCGGATAAAACATCGTCAAGTATCAAAATAGGGCGTTCGTTAGTCCTTAGCTCGATACAATCGGCTTCGGCAAGTTTAAGAGCAAGAGCCGCAGTACGCTGTTGACCTTGCGAACCGTAACTTCTTAGATCTATTCCGTTTGATGTAATACTCATATCGTCACGGTGCGGTCCTACGGTGGTAAAGCCTAATCGAATATCCTTTTCACGACTCGATTCAAGCATTTTAAGTAGATCATTTTCGATATCGTCGCCTTTTACACCCGTTTCGTATTCGACCTTTAATCCGTTTTCTAAGCCTGCAATCATTTTATGCCGTTCATCAACCAAGGGAGATAAAAACTCGATAAATTCACGCCTTTTTCGTACGATTTCGGCACCTTCTTTAGCTAATTGAATATCCCATACCGGTAAAGTCTGTTCAAAATAAGCTTGCTTATAGTTTTCCTTTAGTAAATTATTCCGATTGGATAATATCTTAGTATAATTTTGCAGTGTATAAAAATAGGATCGACTCTGTTGAGATAGGCTTATATCCATAAAACGACGCCTTTCTTGCGGAGTTTCCTTAATAAGCTTAAGTTCATCGGGCGAAAAGAAAACCACGCCTATTCTACCAATTAACTCACCCATTCTTGTAATACCTGCACCGTCTATAGCAATGCGTTTTTCTCCGTTTTTAGTAATTAACGCAGTTATTTTAGACGAACGGTATTTATTCACCGATTTTACTGTAACTTTAGCATATTCTGTATCCCAGCGTATTAATTCTTTATCACGAGCAGTTCTTGGGCTTTTACCGACAGCACAAAAATACACCGCTTCGACTAAATTAGTTTTACCAACGGCGTTAGCACCCTCGATGACATTTATACCGTTTACGAATGTAAAATTATCAAGAGTATAGCTTCTAAAATTTTCTAACCTGATGCTGTCTATATACATTTGAGAATATAGCCGAGTAAGCGAATAACCTACTCGGCATTTATATAAAAATCAATAAATTAATAAGATACCTTCATAGGTAATACAAGGAATAAATAATCGTTACCGTCTACCTGAGTAAATACGCAAGGAGCATTATTTGTTCTGATATTCATTGAAATAAACTCTTCATCAATAACATTTAGGAAGTCCAATAGATACTTACCATTAAAGCATACGATAGTTTCTTTACCTTCTACAGCAGCAGGAATAGTTTCATTAACTACACCGAGATCAGAATTAGCATCAATCAAGATATAGCTATCCTTTATATCTAATTTAACAAGATTATTCTTACCTGCCTTAGTCATAATGGTTGCACGATAGATACTGTCGGCAAACTCATTTTTATTGAATGTGACTTTGGTATTGAATCCGCTGGTAATAATATTGCGGTAATTAATAAACTCACTTGTGATTAATCTACTGATAACTACGGTATTATTGATATCTACAAGCAATTTATCCTTATCGAATATTAGATCGATAGTATCCTCAGCTTCGTCTACAAACTTAACAATTTCATTTAAACTTCTTGCAGGAATAACAAATTTTTGATTATCGGCATTACTATCTTCAAGAGTTTTTCTTGCTAATGATAATCTGTAACCGTCAAGAGATACAACTGTAAGTTCTTTACCATAGACCTCAAATAAACAGCCCTTAAGAATAGGTCTGCCATCCTCTTGTGCTGCAGAAAAATATGTTTTATTAATGAGATCCTTAAGCTCATCCTTCTTTATTGTTAATGTATATTGAGCATCTACATTATCTATAAGCGGATAGGATGATAAATCCATACACTTAATAACTACACTATTATCGCCATAGTTGATATGCAACACATCGGAATCGGTACATTCAAGACAGATTTCCTCGTGATTGATGCTTCTAACGAACTCGGCAAAAACCTTACCATAAATAAGAACCTCACCTTCGATTTTGATATCTGCGGTAATTTTCTTAGTAATAGTCAATTCAAGGTCGGTAGCGGTAAGAGTTAAAAAGCCATCTTGTGCTTTAAGCTTGATACCTTCGAGAATGCTGTTATTCTTTTTTACAGGCATAGCCTTGATAACCTTGAGAACGGCTTCGGATAAAGCCAAACCATCGCATTTTAATTTCATATGTTGATTGCTCCTTAGTTTATTATTATTCTATTTAATTCGTAATCTTCCATTATAATGTGGGTTGATAAGTGGAAAAGTCTTTTGATCCCCAATATATTTGGTGATTACAGGGATTTTGACCCCAATATTTAGTGCTTATGTATCGTTTTGTACAGTTAATAACTTTCGTTAATAACTGTGGATAACCCTTGGGTAAATTGTGGTTATTTGTTTAAAACTATGTTCTTAATGTCATCGACCTTAGTTTTTGTTTCTTCATCCGTTTCGTAAAGCCTACCGATTTTATCTCTTGCACTGATAATGGTAGAGTGATCTCTTTTAAAATATTCTACCATATTTGATAGTGGATTTTCAGGTAGCATTACCGATATTAGATAGATTGCAAACTGTCTTGGAACAACGACATCTTTTGTTCTTCTTGAACCTAAGACATCTTCCATTTTGACACCGAAATAGTCTGCCGTTGCCTGTGTAATCGTTTCGTTGGTTATTTTACCTTCGGTAGTCGTTATTGCTCTCAATGCCTCTTGAACGAATTCTATAGAATCAACAGGTTCCTTGAGTTTAGAATAAATACCGACAGTTTTTAGCATTCCTTCAAGTACTCTTATGTTATTTTTTTCGAGATCTGCTAAGTAATACAATATTTTTTCGCTTATATTGAAATTATATTGATGAGCCTTATGAAGTAGTATAGCTACTCTATCTTCGTATGATGGCGGTTGGATATCTACAGTTATACCGCTCGCAAATCTCGAAGCTAATCTTTCATCGAAAAATGTAAGATTTTTAATAGGTCTATCTGAAGATATGATTATTTGCTTATTCTTTGCATGTAGGTCATTAAATATATGGAATAAGGCTTCTTGAGTTTTTTCAGCTTTTTCAAGAAATTGCACATCGTCAATCATCAATACATCCTTACCTCTATATTTATCGTTAAACGACTTCATAAAATCGGCATTTTTATTATTACGGATGCTATAGATATAATCGTTTGTGAAATTTTCTGCGGTAACATACATTATATCATAATCTTTACGGTTATCTCTAATGAAATTACCTATTGCGTTTAATAGGTGAGTCTTACCTAATCCGGGTTTACTGTATATAAATAAAGGATTATATATACTGCCCGGTTTATCGGCTACAGCCATAGCAGCCATAGCAGCCAATTTATTACTGTCACCGACTACAAACGAGCTGAATGTATAGTCCTTGATAAAACTCATAGAATCACTTAATTCTACGGTATCGGCAACGGGCTCTTTATCTATAAGAGGAGTGAATGAGTCCTTTTCCGAATCTATAATAATAATAAAATCGTCAAATGGGGCGTCACATTCCTTGAATATTCTAAGCAATGTATCACGGTGATATTCGTTGATTACATTTCTATGAGAGTCCAACGGAGCTAATAGCACCAAGGTGTTATCTCTAACGGTATAAGGAACTATGTTTTTAAAATAAACGAGATAGGTTACGATAGATACCGATGTCTCGAGTTTATTTTTTATTTTAGCCCAAATTTTATTAGTGTCCTGTAAATTGATCATTAGTTACTATCCTTTATTTATTCTTAGAAAATAGTTTAATCTACCTTCGTAAATAAGTCAACGAAGGTAGATCAATTTTTTTTATTTTATTTTGTACCTATATATCCGTAGTACTCGGAAAAATCGGTGTGTTGGTTAAGTTCCTTGCTTCCTGATACGAACATCATTAAAGTTTTTGATTTACTCTCAATCTTAGAATCGAAATCGAGCTTATTATCATCATCGCTGAATATGCTCATAAACATATTCATTTCACTTTGATCGAAGTCTTGCATAAACTTGATTGTTGTTGTAGTACCTGCCTTTTTAACTAAATTACCGTCACTATCCATCAATACCGATATATATATCTTTTCAGGTGCGATCGACATATTACAGTTAAGCAGTGACGAATTGATAGATACAGTTATGAAGAAGTACCCATTATCTTCGGCAAATGCAAATGATTGATCTATATTTTTGATAAGCTGTTCGTATCCGTTATAGCCCGAATTAGTATCCTTAAAAATAACTACTTGTTCAACCTTGATATAGCTATCGTCACCGGTGAATAATGCTTGTAATCCCATTCCGAATTGTTTATCGGTTATAAATGAATCACCGAATGAAGGAGCTGTGGTAGTGTAATTATAAGCATTCTTATCGAGATACTCATTTTTATTATTTAGCTTAACTATAACATTTTGCATCGTCTTACTATTACCTACGGTTGCTCCCGTTGTTTGATATATCTTATCATAGATATTCGGGAATTGAATGTAACCGAATCCATCGTCTTGAGATGAATAGGTACCAAAACCGTCTGTATAATCTGCAAGCTTACCGTCCAACATTTCCCTAAGTGCATTTTCGACCGATTCGGAAATCTCATCTGTAGTGAGATTCTCGGTAAATCCGGTCTGAGATGCTAATTCTATATGGTTGATATTAGCAATAAAATTGGTTAAATCATCAGGCGTGAATGCGTTTATTGCAACATCGGTATCGTAAGAAACAGAGGCACCATTGACCACTCTTTCGGTAATAGTAGTCATGTAGAATACTTCCGGAAGCGGATTTTTAGATCCATCTTGCTTAGTAGATATTTTAGTAGTTATTTCAATAGTCATATGCTTGCTATCTTGATAAATTATCTTGATAGATGTGATATTTATTGCATTGACATTCATACCGCCATCAATAGTTATAGCACTTTGATCATTAAGCAATCCTGCCATAGCCTTATCTGATAGCTTAGGAGCAATTTGTTCACCGGCGTACTTATACAATCCCTTGGTGATATATTCATATTTGGGATCGCTTGAATCTAATGAACTAGATAGTCCGTTAAGATTAAATGTACTATTGAAGTTAGTGCCTGTAAGGTCATTAAAATAACTACTACCGATTGTAAACGAACTTGCTGTAGGCTTTTTACTTAAGAAATAGTATGCTTGAATATCCTCATAGAAACTTTCAAGGTCTTCGGATGAGTAGATATTATCATTATAATACACACCCGAGCTATTCCATACAGCTATACTTTGCCCTGTGTAGGCTTCACCGTTACCTAATTCTTTAAATCTATTTCTCAAAACCTCAGGATTGGTTTCAGTTATACCGTCGGCTTCCTTCATATGATATTCTGCATCGTTTTTATATACAAGATCGGTGCTACTGCCTTCTCTTACCAGCTGACCGCCTGCCATATATTGGAAAATGTTAGGAATGACGATAGAATCTTCTATATATTCTAATTTACCGAATGCTTGTAAGTCCTTTTCGAATATATCTTGGAATGTTGTTTTGATTGTATCCTTGATGCTATCAAGATCAAAGTCAAATTCCATTCCAAATGAAGCCTTTATCGTATTCAAGCGGTCAATAAAGCTTTGAGTACTGGATATTTGTCCTTGTAATCCCTTATAAGTATCTACATATTTATAACCAAAGTCATTGATTATAAAGTCGGAATCAAATCTAATTGAGTCCGGTGCCGTAGGATCGATTATTGTATATACAACCATATACAAATATTCGGGTAAAATACTTGAAGCGTCGGTCAACGATACTCTGATAATAGTTCTAAGTGTTGTATACTTATTACCTTCACCGTCACTAATCAAATCATCGTTATTTTCAGCCTTGTCCTTTGTGAATATACGCATCTGTACTATTTCGGCAATATCATTTTCGGTTATTTTTATTCCGCCTTCGTAGAATTCATTAGCTAATGCTGCAAATGTATTACCCTTGACCTTGATTAATGTATTATTCCAATTTCTTTGATCGGTATATAGCTTTTTAAAATCAAACAATTCATTATTAAGTGTAATGACTTCGTTGTCGATTATCTTTTTAGCTGTTATCTTATTACTCTCGTTGGTGATATAGTAATTAGTATTGAGCATATCGAAGAAGTGAGCTTGGTCATCATAGTAATAAGAACCGTTCCAATGATAGAAACCGTCTTCTGCATTTTGTAAATGAATACCAATTTCACCGTATACCGTGATATCTTCGGTCGCAGTATTATTTATAGTTTTTTCTATACTATCGTAATCATATATTTCATAGCCTAAGCTATCACCCACTGTAATAGTATTTTTGCTTTCATTAGGCATATTACCGAATACACGTAGGTCATACATTAGCTGTTCGGGTAAAGTTTGAATATTTACAAAAACATCACCGTCATAGTAACCCCAAATATCGTCCTTTTTAACGGCATTGCCTAACACTATAAAGCTTGCACCGTCAAAGTATCCAGCTTTACCGTTTTCGTTAATTCCGTATAAACCTTTTGTGGACGATAGAGGACTTACCTCAAACATAGGTTTATCGGGGTTATAAGTAGTACCCTCGATAGAACCGCCTGTGATATATTCGAATACATTAGGAATATCGATATATCCGTCTTTGATATTCAATTCGCCGAACATATTCATATTATTATCGAATACATCCTTGATATTGTCGCTAAGACTCGTTTTTACAGAATCTATATCAAAGCCGAACGATGTCTCGAATGCGTCTTCTAATAGCTTGATTCTATTGAATAAGTCATTAGTTTCTTCTTCACTCATGTTATTGATATAGAGTATCGATTTATATGCCTTATTACCAAATTCGTCAGCACTTAAATCAATATCTGCAGTAATGAAGAAATGATCTGCCAATATATTTTTAAGGGTTTCATCGCTTGAATTAAGTTTAACTAATAGCAATATTCTAAGTGTAGCTTTACCTATATCGTTTACGCTGATTTTAGTTTGAACTATGCTCGCACCTATATCGGATGAAGACGATTCACCTGCCGGTGAAACGGATGAACCGCTGTCTAACGAAATATTACCGACTAATTGATTAGCTAATGATGCAAATCTCTTACTTGTTAATTCTATCTGCATTTCTTCAATAGTTCTGCTATCGGTATAGATTTTCTTGAAATCTATTAAATCAGAACCAACCGAATTCATACTCGATAATGAATCTTTATTTATTTCGTTACCTGCCGAAATATAGTAGTTATCATTGATAGCCTTAAAGAATTCGTCAGCGTCCGTATTGGTATATACGAGGGAAGTTTCAAATTTATTAAGGTCACTTACACTACTAACTATGTCGTCGGAGTTTGTAGTATATTCGGGTTGTCTTGCAAACTCTTGAAGTCTTAATCTTAATGCCTTATCGTCTTCGTTATCGGACTTATATGATGCATCATTTTTGTGCGACAATTTATTGATCGTATTGAATACATTATTAAATCTAATTGACTCCTTATAGTAATCGTCTGATATAGATCTAACAAAATCGAGATTTATATTTTCTTTAATGGTATCGAATACCTCACCCATTGCATCCTCGACCGTTGAAGTCAATTCACTTTGATTAAAATCGGGATCGGCAAAAGATCTAATGAGCTTACATAGATTATCAATAGACTGTTTATTAAGTAATACATCGGTATGATATAGATTATAACCTTGCGGATTACTTGTAGGATTGATAAACACTAAGGTCTTAGCTGTTAGATATGCCTTAGAAGGAATTAGATTTTCCATAGATAATCCTTCGCCTGATGATAATAAGCTCTTATTAAGCTCTACCTCAAAATCGAAATTGATAAACAAACCGCTATCCCATTCATATGTAGCGTTGATAATAGATAGACTGCTTATCAAGTCATTTGAAGATGATCCCTCACCTGTAGTAGATAAAGAATCGAGCTTACCGCTTTGTTTGATAAGGTCAGCTAATGCGTCGTTTGTTAAAGCAACATCTAATTCTTTTATATCAGTTGTATCACTATAAAGACCGTTTTCGCCCTTAAAATTAATGGAATCGGCGGAAATATCTATATTACCGTTGATAATACTATCTACGGTAAGTGTGGTATTCATATAATATTTACTAGATAAATTTGATAAGAATTCGTCTGCTGAGCCTACCTTAAATCTGTTTAATTCATAATCGTAAGTCTTAGAACTATCATATCCTTCGTCATCTACTATTGCAATATCGGTATCGTATACTTGAATAAGTAATTCACGAGATTGATCAATAGTGAGTATATCAGCTTCGTTTGAGGCATTTTTAGATGATGCACCGCTTATAAGTTCATATACGCTCGGAAGTAACAAATAACCCTTGTCTTCTTGAGGTTTGTTATAGCGATCCAACGGCTTACCTTGTAAGAGAATATCACAGTTCAATGTATCCTTCATAATATTTAGAACATTTGAAAATGCTTCTTCTACAGGCGTAAATAACGAGTTGATATCAAATTCTGCGGAAGCTTCACCTTCTTCGGACGGTGATAGTTTAGTAACCATTTTTTCTATTATTTTGATAACTATATCTGAATATTCGTCATCAAATTTATTAATTCTAACAGTAGTCTTACCTGCTTCTATACCAACCACTCTGTCCTTTAATTCATTAGAATCATTATAGACTTCTTTTACATTGATAATCAAGGTAAAGCTTAATCCCTTTGGTAGAGATTTACTAAGAGATTCCATCATAGCAGAGCTTGATTCTTCACTTTCTGATAATAAAAGTTTAGCAAGATCTACACGCACTGTTGCATAAATTTGATCTATATGATAGCGTCCCTTATCTACTATTATAGTAACATCTCCGTCTTCACGAATATACTTATCATCTTCTTCAAAGAATACAGCAGGGGAGTTAGATACGATATAAATACTGTCAAAATCTATAGAATCAAGAATAGATGTAGTATCATCTTCGGCTAATGCTAAACTCTCGTCGGTTTGATTAAATAATCCGTCCTTTACTGCATCTGAAATAAGCTTAGTTAATTCACGGTCCGTAATCTTGACCTTCATATCGGAATTTTCTTTAAAATCAACATTATCTAAATGTATTACTGATGTAATATTGGTTAGTGTTTCTGTATCGAATAAGTTGTTAGACTCCCAATATGATGCATTTATACCGTATTTTTCTTCTATTTGTGTATATAGAACTTGAATATTCGCTGTTTCACCGTAATTAGATGCACTTGCTTCGTCAATTAAACAACGAAGGGTGGTCATAAATTCATGCGGAGTGATACTGTTTTCAATATCGTTTACATCAAATAAACCTGCCAACTGAAGTAAGCCTTGAATATGAGATAATCTTAATGTCATATTATTATCTTCATCTGCTACAAATTCAATGGGCATGAAGTCATTAATCTTTGAGAAAATATCTACAACCTTAGTATTGACTTGACTAAATACACTTCCGTGATTTGTCGGTTCGGTGGGTTCCGATTCAATAGAGCCTTCGCCACCCTCTTCAGGAAATAAAACTACATCAACAAGTAATGCATTGACTATCTTTTTGAGATCGTCGGTTTGTTTATTATCATAGTTATTGATATATAACGTAACCTCTTCATTTTCGTCAGTTGGGAATGTTTCAAGTGAAACAAAAAAGTCTTTTGGTAATATCGACTTAACCGCATTGACTGCAAACTCGGGAATACCTTGTTCTATAAGTATGGGTGTAACCGCATCGTTAACGAGATCTTTTAGTTTTAATTCAATTGTGATATATAGTTTCGTTTTACTATCTTCACCCTCGGATGCGACATCACTGAAAACCACCTGTGGTACACCTGCATATGCGGAAAGATCTACTCCGTCTAATTGTGGAACTGTTTGACCTAAGTCTACATACTTAAATACAAGTGAAAGTATGTCACCGATCAAGGCTGCAACTTGTTTATCGTGTATCTGGAATGTGGTATAACTATAATCTTCGCTATCCTTATACGGATATAAACCCAGATTTTGGAAGTTAAAGGATAATTCCTTAAACAACGCTTCAAGTGTTTCGTTCTCGGTGTTTTCTTCTCCGTCTTCACCTGCAGCACTTAATTCACTCTCGCCCATATTCTCGTTATTATTCTCGCCACCACCGATCAAGTCGCCTAAGTTTAAAGTTTGATCTATAACTTCGAGGTCGATTCTATAAGGATGAGCTTCTTTATATGCTTCTAATGAGCCATATTCCGCTTTTTCTTTCTCGGAAAGTGCATCATATCTCGTACTATACTCTTCATCGGTCATATCAGCTTGATAAAGAGCATTATTTAATTGAAAATAAAAACTATTAAGGTCATCTTGAGTGTATGTTTCTGTTACTATCAGATCTTTATTTGAATGTAAAGCTCCACTTAGTAGACTTATACACTCATTAAGCTTGACGCCACCTATCAACGGACTAACAGTATTGTTAAAAACAACATTAGCCGCAATGACAACGCCTACTGTAAATACCACGCAAATAACAAGCATTACTATAAGACAAGTAACGCAAGCCGGTACCTTTCTTTTCTTAATTCTTGGCATAGTTTTTCCTCCTCATAGTCACTCTAATAATAAATAAAGAGTACCTATAATAAG
>CAZUET010000049.1:0-11528 GCA_964619685.1 uncultured Christensenellaceae bacterium | reverse complement strand
AACAAATATCATATAAATATTACATCGTAACATCTTTATTCGATTTCTTAAAAAAATATTAAACATTTTTTATCAAACGGTTGCTTTACGAAAGACCAAAACCGTAGAATGGAAATATAAAAATTCAACAGCTCGATTTCACATAATGATTTCGATGCTAAAATAAATATTAAAATTATTTGGAGGTAATGACTATGAAGAAAAGAATGCTATTAGTACTTGTTGTCTTTATTCTTATCGCTTCCATATTGGCTACTTGCTTGGTAGGTTGTAAACCCCAGGATGATGGTCCAATTGGATGTGTTAGTCACATAGATATTAATGGAGATGGAAAGTGCGATAATTGTGGAGTATCGATGGGTTCGTCAAAACATGACTGTGCTGTTGATGGACACGAAGATGCCGATGAAAACGGTGTATGTGATGTCTGTGGAGATGTTATTTCCGGTGGTGAGGATGTTGGCATTGCGGATTCGTTTGATTATGTAGATCCTTCGACTTGTGAACATGTTGATTCGGACGGTAACTGCGTTTGTGATATTTGTAAACAGGGATTTGCTCACGAAGATTCCAATAAAGACGGTGTATGTGATGTATGTCATAATAAGCTTCGTGATATGAGCCTTAATCAGACATACAATGATGCATTTAGTACTGCTGCAACATTATGGAATGTTCATAGATATCAAACAGAAGATGACAGCTATCCCATTGATTATATCAATGTTGGATTGTATGATTTCTTCTTTACAGGAGATAAAAAGGGATATGAAATATGGCCGGTTATGGCGGCTGCATATCCAGAAGACGTTACTGAATCAGTAAAGAAGGATGCTTTCTGGAGTACTGTTATTCCTAAAGATGCGAAAGATTCATATGCTTATAAGATTCGTTTGAATACAAATGCAAAATGGTCCGATGGTAAGGTAATTAATGCTGACACCTATGTTGAAAGCTTCAAATTACTTATGGATCCTGATCTCAAAAACTACAGAGCAAATGACCAAATGAGTGGTAACATGGTCATCTATGGTTGTGAAGATTATTACTACAGCAAAGATGAAGTTATTTATGTTGGTCTTTCAGATTTAGACTTTAAGTCTATCGAAGAGGCTTTAGAATCAGATTTAGAGCTTTACATAAATTGTTGGGATTTCTGGGGTGCAGAAGGTTATGTTGATAGTGACGGCAATGTTGCGCCTCAATGGGTGTCAATAACTGATACAACTGTTTATGATTGTGCTGAAGGTTGGGCTGACGAAGATGAATCCGACGCATTTAGTGGAAGTAGCTTATTTAATGATTGGGGCGGATACTTAACTTTAGATGATATGGCATCTCCTAAGACAAATGAGAATATGGGATGGTCATTTGATCATGTAGGTATTTTCAAGAGCGGTGAATATGATTTCACAATCGTATTAGAAAAGCCACTTAAAGGATTCTATCTATTATATTCATTAGCAAGCAACTGGATCGTTGATGTTGAAGCTTATAAGGCTTTGATTCATTCAGACCCTGTAACAGGTGAACTTTTGAACGATTATAACACATCTCTTGAAACGAGTCATGGTTATGGTCCATATAAGCTTACAGCAATCGACTCTACCACAATGGTATTTGAGCGTGATAATAATTGGTGGGGCTACCAGGATTGTCGTTTTGATGCATTGTATCACACCAGTAAGATCTACGCTCGTAAGATGGATGAAGCAAAACAAAGAAAAGAAAGCTTCTTGAATGGTGACTTGATGGGTTACGGCTTGCAATCCGACGATTATGAGCAATTTGGTAACAGCCAATTCTTATATAAGTCTCCAGGTACGACATTGTTCTTCCTTGTATTAAGTGCAAATAAGAGTGCTCTTGAGGATGCACAGCACGATAAGGTGAATGTCAATAAGACCATCCTTGTTAGAGATGATTTCCGTGAAGCGTTGAGCTTGACTTTTGATAAGGCAAAATTTGTTTCTGAAGTCAGCCCTGCAAGAAGTCCTGCGTACTCAGTAATCGGTGCATATGATATCTGGAATCCTACAACAGGTGAAAAGTATCGTGATACTGAGATCGCAAAGAAGGCTTTGGCTGAGTACTATGGATTTGGTGCAAGAAAGGAAACTGTAAACGGTGTTGAGATAGTTTACTACAGTGTAGACGGCTCTGATGTAAAATATACATTAGATCAAGCAGTTGCATCTATCACAGGTTACAACCCTGAATTGGCAAAGCAAAAATTCTTAGCTGCTTATGAAGCAGAGCTTGAGGCAGGATTGATCGATGCCGATGATGTGATCGAAATCGAGTATTCAATATCTGCAGCATCTGCATTCATGACAAAAACTATCAATGCCTTGAATGACTGCATTAATGCTATTCTTAAGGATACAGTTCTTGAGAATAGAGTTAAGATCGTAGAATCCACTCCGTTAGCTGAAGAATGGTCTACAGCTTTGAAATCAGGTAAGACTCAGTGTAGTCTTTGCGGATGGAAGGGTGGTGCATTAGACCCGTTTAACTCCTTACTATATTACTTAGAGCCCGGTCATGATCCATATGCAGGCGGATATTGGAAAACCGATACAATCGATGCAACGATTTCTCTTCCTGTAGGTGAGGATGGTGCTATGGTTGACATTACTATGAAGCTTGACGATTGGTCAAAGTGCTTGACCGGTGATCCTATGGAAATTGGTGGTGTATCTTACAACTTCGGTTATCAACAATGTGACGATTCTATCCGTCTTACGATAATGGCTGAATTAGAAAAGATTATTCTTAACAGTTTCTATTACATTCCTATGATGCAAGACGGTGGTGCTTCATTGTTGAGCCAAAAGGTAAGCTTTGTTCTCGGCAGAGACGAGTACAATGCGGTATTAGGTCGTGGTGGATTAACTTACATGACATATAACTATACCGATGAGGAATGGGAACAAGTTAAGACAACAATGAAATATTAATTCAACGATAAAAAATCAATATTATTTTGATTAACTTTAAAAATCCGTCGGAGATATTCTCCGACGGAGCTTAAAGTTTATTTTTATAAAAGCGACAGTATCGGTTTTATAAAAATAAACGGATTAAAAAAAGGAGAACGAAAAATGGTTAAATATACGATAAAGCGTATTTTATTAATGTTATTTACTTTTTTTGTGATAATGTTAATATGTTTCGTCCTTATTAAGGCACTTCCGTTGCCGCTTCCCCAAGGCTCGGAGGCACAAAAACAGCAAATATTAGAAATGAGAGAGCTTCGAGGTTATAATAAACCGATCATGGAGCAATTTTTTATCTATTGGTATAGAGTATTCCGCTATGGTGATTTTGGCATGGGTGAAACATATTTGATCGCATCAAATGTTTCTGAAACATTCTTCGCTCGTTTGCCGGCAACGATGATGCTTAATCTTTATAGTATTATCATATCAATACCCATAGGAATACTGCTTGGAATTTATGCAGCATTGCGTAAAAACAAATGGCAGGATCATGTTATTAGTACAGGCGTTATGCTTTTTATCTCGGTACCGAGCTTTGTTTATGCATTTTTGATCCAATATGTTTTATACAGTAAGCTTCATTGGTTACCTTTGATAATGGAATCTCCAAGTCTATATAGTTGGTTCTCGTGGCCGATGTTTAAGAGTATGATTATGCCCATAATGAGTTTGAGCTTTGGTGTTGTTGCGGGCTTTACCCGTGTTACAAGGGCAGAGCTTACGGAGGTTTTGACAAGTGAGTTTATGTTACTCGCCCGAACGAAGGGATTGACCAAATCACAATCCATTTTTAGACATGCTTTGCGCAATTGTGCAGTTGTAATCGTACCGAGCATAATGGGTGAGTTTATTGGTATAATGAGTGGTTCGCTTGTTATTGAAAGTATATTCTCGGTTCCGGGTGTAGGTGCTTTATATGTTAATTCTGTTACTGCTAAAGACTATAACTATTTCATGATGCTCACCGCATTCTATACATTTATTGGATTGTTAGCTGGTATCGTGGTAGATATAAGCTATGGATTTATCGATCCGAGAATTAGAATAGGAGGTAAGAAATGATGAACAAAGATTATAAGATTACTCAAGAATCTTTCGAATTTGTCCAAATGGATGCTTCCTTGCATGATTTAGACTTAGACTCAAAGCCTGTTAGCTATCTTAAAGATGCAATGCGTAGATTCTCAAGAAATAAGGGCAGTGTTGTTGCGGCATGTATTATAATGATGTTGATTCTTTTCGCAATATTTGCTCCGATTATTTCTCCATACGAATTGGAAGATCGAAATTCGTTTTATCAAAATAAACCGCCAATGATAGCATCTTTAGCCAATTCAGGCTTTTGGGATGGCTGTTACACTTTTAGCGGACAAAACGAGGTAGACTATTTAAAATATAATGCAATTTATGCTGAAACGGGATATAACCCTATCGCAAGGATAAATAAAGAATATACATCTACTGTAAATAGTGGCGTGGTATTATTGAGAGATTTAAGAATTAATACATACTACTCCGAGGGTGCTCAATTCTTATCCTTGACATTGGATGAGTATGAAGATATTCAAGAGTATCAAACCGAAACGGGAATTCAAGTATTGCTACCGTATGTTATGAGTAGCGATCTTGTAGCTAATGACACAAGTAAGGCAGGCGAATCCCTCCAAAGCAGTGATGGTGGTGCTAATTATTGGTACAGAGTCAACAGCTTAGGTGAACCTGTGTTAAAGGATGGATCATTGATTGCAGTATATAAAAAGGCACCTAATCCCGATCTATATACCGTAGGATCATCGAAATGGACGGAGGCATATTTGGAGCTTACTCAATTTCCTGCATATAATTCGCTAAGAGTACCGAGAGATACCTATGATCCGTCAAAAAATGATGATGGTTATGTGTATGGCAGATATTTAGGTTCACAGGGATTTATTCATGTAAGAGTAAACTATTATAACTATTATGTATATTCGGTAGGACATGAGCCTCAATTCTGGTTTGGTACAGAACAGTATGGAAGATGTTTATTAGAGGTTACCGGCAAGGGTGCAAGATTTAGTTTGTTGCTTGCATTGTGCGTTAGTGTTATCAATCTAACGATAGGTACGATCTATGGTGCTATCGAGGGCTACTATGGGGGCATTATAGATATGACAATGGAGAGGATAAGTGATATTTTATCAGGTATTCCTCTTATGATAGTTGTAACCTTGTTTAACTTGCATTTAGCATCCAAAACCGGTGTTGTCCCCGCATTCATACTGGCATTTGTAGCCACGGGGTGGATAGGTATGGCAAGTTTGGTTCGTAAGCAGTTTTATCGCTTCAAAGGACAAGAATATATACTTGCAGCGAGAACATTGGGTGCAAGTGATAAGCGCTTGATGTTTAAGCACATTTTTCCAAATAGTTTAGGCACCATAATTACAAGTTGTGTATTGGTTATTCCCGGAGTTATTGGCAGCGAAACTATGCTTACATATCTTAACATAGTCAACTTGGAATCAAGCACGACAGCGTCGATCGGTGCATTGATGCAACAAGGACAGAATTGTATGACAACCACACCGCATGTGCTTATATTCCCAGCATTGTTTATATCGCTTTTGATGATTAGCTTCAATCTGTTCGGTAACGGCTTGAGAGATGCATTCAACCCGTCATTAAGAGGCTCGGAGGATTAGTATATGGAAAAGAAATTAGAAGTTAAGGATCTAAGATTATCCTTCCGAACCGCTGCTGGTAATGTTCAAGCGGTTAGAAACATAAGCTTTGATCTATATAAGGGCGAAACATTGGCAATCGTTGGTGAATCCGGAAGCGGTAAGAGCGTAACCAATAAAGCCATTATGGGTATCTCGGCTAACAATGCCATTATAGAAAGTGGAGAAATACTATACGATGGGATGGACCTTTTGGCTATTAGTGAAGAAGATTTTCACAAACTTCGTGGTGACAAAATATCCATGATATTCCAAGATCCGCTTTCCGCATTAGATCCGATTAATAGAATCGGCGGTCAAATGACTGAGGCGATGATTCTTAAAAATAGGGCTAATAGAAGGGAAGGGCGTAAAGCGTTTAATTCCATGATGTCAAATCTTCTTGACATGATCAATACTTCAATGGGCGTTGCCAAAAACAGCGAGATAGGTAAGATCAATGCTAAAAAATGCAGAGATTTTAACACCTTTGAAGTGTTGCATCTAAAATTAGAGGGAGCATTTGCTGATGCTCAAAGTGCCGCAAATGTAGGATACGAGGAATGTCATGATTTACTTTTCCTTATAGAAAAGAATGCGGTAGAGGATCTTAATTATGTATTAAGTCAAATAACGAAAAGTGCTCATAAGGCTGTTCATCGCTATGTTTTAGATGAGTCTGTCGTGGCACTTGCAAAATCTACCGTTGAACTACTAAAATTGGCGGAGAAATCTAACGACTGGGAAAATGCACAAAAGTCATTATCGGAGTTAGAAAAAGTTTTTAAAGGTGGACTAAATGCGGAAATGCCTAACTATTTTGCATTTGCCTATTATCAAACCTTCGGTGATTCGACACATTCCGACTATGTGATTCCCGATGAGTTAGATAAAATGACTGTTTCGGATATGAATGTATTTTTGCGTGCATATTTAGATAATCATTTTATGCTTGATTTTATTGAAACAGCAAAGAAAGGCATTGTATATAGCCATAACCTTGCTATTGAAAATAAGAAAAAAGCTATAGCTAACTTAAAGTCGCTTAGAAGTGTATTTGCTAACAATAAACCGGACAAAAAGGAGTTTTTACAAACTGCAAAAATGATGATAACAGAAGTTGATTCGGGCATTGATCGTTTGCAACTTGTAAAGGATTCACTTGCGTATACCTTTAGTTCAAGCATGATTCGTGAGATCAATTTGTATTTTGATTCGATTCCCGAAAATGCAAAGGAAACTAAGCGTTTTAATAAGGAAAAGGCAAAGTTTGACGCCCTTGTTGCAAAAGGCAAAACGCCATCATATAAGCTCGTTCCTGCAAAAATTATTGACTTAGATCTTGAAATAGAAAACATTTTATCGATCGTTGATAGATTGATAAATCGATATGAGAATCAAGTAAATGTCGATGATTTTGATGCGGATGTTGCTTCTGTTGCGATGATCGATTATCTTAAAGAAAAAGCACAAATTGTTGCACATAGGGTTACTAAGGCAATGGCGAAGGAAAAAGCACTCAATCTTATGGAAGAGGTTGGAATTCCCGAACCAAGACGCCGTTATCGTCAATATCCGTTTGAGTTCTCCGGTGGTATGAGACAGCGTATCGTAATAGCGATTGCACTTGCATCTAACCCGGATATACTAATATGCGACGAGCCTACTACGGCATTGGATGTATCCATTCAATCGCAGATATTGGAGTTAATTAACAAGATAAAGAAAGAACGCAACATTTCGGTTATTTTTATTACACACGATTTGGGTGTTGTTGCAAATATGGCAGATAGGGTAGCTGTTATGTATGCAGGTAAAATTGTAGAGATGGGAACAGTTTCTGATATATTCTACGAGCCTGCACATCCGTATACATGGGCTTTACTATCGAGTATGCCTGATTTGAATACTAATGAGAAATTAGAAGCAATACCCGGAACGCCTCCTAATATGATTTATCCACCTAAGGGCGATGCTTTTGCTGCCCGTAATAAATATGCAATGAAGATTGACTTTGAGGTCGAACCACCTATGTTTGACATAAGTGACACTCATAAGGCAGCCACTTGGTTGTTGCATCCGGATGCACCAAAGGTGGAGATCCCCAAGCAGGTTCGTGACCGTATTGAAAGAATGAAGGCGTTGACCAATGAATTATCCAACGATGCTGATGCCGTCGATGACAATAATGGCAATTAAGGAGTTATTTATGAATGATGTAAAAAATACAGATAAGATAAATGAACAAGATGTCATTAAGAATAGTATTGATGGATCCGATAATGGTGACGAGGTTTTGCTAAAGGTAGAACATTTATCTCAGCATTTCAAAATCGGAGGCAATGTTCTTAAGGCGGTAAATGATGTTAGCTTTGACATAAAAAAAGGTGAGGTCTTTGGTTTAGTTGGAGAATCAGGATGTGGAAAAACAACGACCGGTAGAACGATAATTAAGCTTTACAATGCGACGGACGGTAATGTTTTCTTTAAAGGAGAACGCATCGTAGCAGGAATATTGACCTATAAAAATAGAATAGCAGAGGCTCGCAATAAAGCTTTTGCTGTTTTAAAAAGAAAAGGTCACACTTCGAAAGAATTTAAAGAAGCATTTGATGAATACTTATCTATTCGCAAAAATGAAAGGGTAAATATCAAAAAAGCTAAATTTGATCAAAAAAAGTGTGATAATGTTTATGCTAAGGAGCAGATTGAAAAGATAGATAAACAATTTAGCGATAGACTTGCCGACTTGGAGAAAAAGTTAACTAATGCTATCGAGCAAGGTGAAAATGTTCAAGACATTAAAGCAGATATATCTTCTCTAAAAAAAGAATACAAAAATGAACGCCGTATAGCCAAGAGATCAAGACTTGTCAATAAAATACAAATGGTATTCCAAGATCCTATAGCAAGCCTTGATCCTCGTATGACGGTTAGAGAGATAATTTCGGAAGGACTTGTCATTCATGGTGTAAGAGATAAAAAGGTAATTGAGGAAAAGGTTTCCGACATGCTCGAAAAGGTTGGTTTGGTCAAGGAGCATGCAAATAGGTATCCGCATGAGTTTTCAGGTGGACAAAGACAGCGTATAGGTGTAGCTCGTGCTATAATAATGGAACCGGAATTAATAATTGCAGACGAGCCTGTCTCCGCTTTGGATGTTAGTATTCAAGCACAGGTCATTAACCTTTTGAATGATTTAAGAAAGGAAATGGGCTTGACCGTTTTGTTTATCGCACACGATTTGTCTGTCGTAAAATATTTTTCAGATAGAATAGCGGTTATGTATTTTGGTAATATGGTGGAGCTTGCATCCAGTGATGAACTATTTGCACATCCATTGCATCCATACACTCAAGCGCTTTTATCGGCTATACCTCTTCCCGATCCGATATACGAAAAACAGCGTAAGCGTATCACATATAATCCGTTAGCGGTGCATGATTACAGTAGTGATAAACCATCACTGCGTGAAATCACTCCGGGACATTGGGTCAGTTGCAACGATGCAGAGGAGATAAAATATAAAAAAGAATTAGGATTGATATCGTAATGAAAAAGTTTTTAAAATATTTTATTAGCAGTATAGTAGGCTTAGCCATATCATTAACTCTTATAGGTGTTTGGGGCGTTTTTGGTAATGAGCTTGAAGCCGTTGATAAAATGCGTTTTACATGCGATGCATTCTTTATAGCCTCAGCCCTATTGCTTTCTTCGGGTGCATTAGTGTGGTTAAGTAAAGAAGGTGCTTTTAACGGATTGAGTTTTTGCTTTAAACAGCTTTTTGATATTCATAAGGTCAGTAATAAGGAGTGGCACGCCAAGGAGACTTATGCGGAGTACAAAGAGCGAGTTGCAGAAAAAGTTAAGACACGTGATTATACTTTTTTGGTAGTTGTCGGTTTATTTTTTCTGCTGATAGCAGTAATCTTTTTAGTGTTATATCATACCATTTAATTTTTTTCCTTTTAAAAAACCGCATTAGGTGTAGGGGAAGCTACATCGATGCGGTTTTTATTTTTTATGAAGTTTTTATTTTTTTATTACATATGTGAACGGAGGGCTTCGATAAGCATCGATGCTTTATTCTCGGCAATTTCGTGGCTTTCACCGTATGCGGAAACATATATTTTGAGTTTCGGCTCGGTTCCGGACGGTCTTGCACATACCCAGTCACCTGATTTTAAAGCATAATAATAAACATTACTCTTTGGTAAATCTACCTTTTCGGTGTGTCCGTCCAAGTATATCTTTTGACCGATATTTAGGTTCATTAGATAGTCAACCTCTATTCCTGCGAACTCGCTTATAGTTATCTTACCGAGATTGTCCATTTTTTCTTTCATGATACGCATTCCGTCAAGTCCGGGGAATGTTGTTGCGGAACTCTTTTCAACATAGAAACCATGTTGAGCATATAACTCCTGTAAGCGGTTGTATAGAGAAATATTAATATCTTTATAGTAGCATACCATCTCAGCGAATAAGGTTGCGGAAACGACGGCATCTTTATCCTTTGCGTGTGTGCCTGCAAGATAACCATAGCTTTCTTCATATCCGAACAGGAAGGTGTGTTCGTTAGATACAGCCCAGTTATTTATCTTTTCACCAATAAACTTAAAGCCTGTTAGAACATCGATACACTCTGCACCATAGCTTTCTGCAATTTTCTTAGCAAGTGATGTTGTAACGATCGTCTTAACTATAGCAGCATTCTTTGGAAGGGTACCGCTCTCTTGTCTGCGTCTAAGGATATAGTCTGCAAGCAATGCACCTGTTTGGTTTCCGGTCAGTAGAACGAACTCACCGACATTGTTTCTTATTGCAACGCCCATTCTATCTGCATCGGGATCTGTTCCGATCACGACATCTGCACCGATTTCGTTGGCTAATTTGATACCCAATGCTAATGCTTCGGGGTTTTCGGGATTTGGTAGCGGAACGGTTGGGAAATTGCCGTCCGGCGTTTTTTGATCTTCGACAAGGTCGTAAGGTATACCCATATTTGAAAGCATTGTGGTAACCGGTATATAGCCGGTTCCGTGAATGGGGGTATAAACAATTCTCAAACTGCTACCCTGTCTTTTTACTGCTTCATGTGAGAGCATTTGAGTGGAAATTGCCTTATAGTATTCTTTATCGACAGATGCACCGATAACGGTAATATGGTTGCTAATCTTAACTCCGTCTAAGCCAAGAATCTCATCTCTGCATGCTATTGATACATCATCTTCTTCAATTCCGAAATAATCGCAAGAATTGATATACTTGACCACTTCTGCAGTATTTTCGGGTGACATTTGAGCACCGTCGGGACCGTATACCTTATATCCGTTGTATTCCTTTGGGTTATGTGAAGCGGTGATCATAATACCTGCCGCAGTGTTTAGGTGACCAACTGCAAAGCTGCAGAAAGGAACAGGACGAACATTTTCAAACAAATATACATTGATTCCGTTCTTAGACAAGACCTTAGCGGCAGCAAGTGCAAATTCGTATGACATAATTCTGGTATCGTATGCGATAACAACACCTCTATTGCAAGCCTCTACGCCTTCCGCCAAAAGAAATTTAGCTAAGCCTAATGTAGCACGCTTAACTGTATAATTATTCATTCTATAGGTACCAATTCCAATGATACCACGCATACCGGCTGTTCCAAAAGCTAAAGGCATAGAAAAACGTTCAGCCCTTTCTTTATCGTTATCGGCAATAGCGATAAGCTCTTGTTTTTCAATATCATTTATGGCATTTAGCCATCTTGAATATTCTTGATTATGATCCATAATAATCTCCAACAAAAATAATATAATCTAATTATAAC
>CAZUET010000048.1:0-11803 GCA_964619685.1 uncultured Christensenellaceae bacterium | reverse complement strand
TATATAGAATTCGTATATAATACTATTAGATATTATACACGTATAATATCTAAAATTTCAAATTAACAAGGAGGATTATGAATACTTATATCAAACGGTTCATATGTCTATTGATCATTATGACTATGCTATTTTCAATAAATGCTATAATCCCGACTGCTACAGCAGAAAGCCTATTTAGCGAAGATCAAATGTTTTATATCGAAAAAGAATCGGGTAAAGATTTCGTGATGCTACAGTTCACAGATCTTCATATCAGTTCATCATTACAAGCCGAAAGCGATGTCTTTCCATATATGCGTAAGTGGGTCCAAAAGGAGCAACCCGATATGATCGTAATTACCGGTGACGGTGTCAACGGTACAAGTGATGATTCGGATATGAAAGCCCTAATCAAGGAAATGAACAGTTACTCTATTCCTTGGACATACGTATTCGGCAACCATGAAAAGGACGGATCGGGCGGAGTAAAAAGATTATCTAAGGTACTCGCCGATGAGGCTATAAATAACCCACTATTAATGTACAATGAGGGACAATTTACGAGCGAAGGTAGATACGGTAACTATATCGTAAATATAATGCAGAAAAATAAGCTTATTTACTCATTATTCTTTTTAGATAGCGGTCGTGAGTATGAAACCTTTTTACCGTCACAAACAGAATGGTACGCTAACGGCGTCAAATATTTATCCGAGGTATACTGTGGCAAGTTCGCACCCTTTGACGGTCGTGTAATCCCCTCTATGGTATTCCATCATGTTCCCACCGACGAATACCAATATGCGGCAAATTCGGTGCTTACAACTAAATTCAATGACGGTACATACGAATACGAATACGCAATGGTCGGTAATGTTCCTAAAGGCTTAGGCACAGGCACTAATAACGAGGTCGCCTACGGTCAACGAGATGATATTGCAAAAAATGGTCGAATTCACCATACAGAAGCCGATAAAGCCTTAAAAGAATATTCTATGTATACCGATATGAGAAGCGAGGCAGGTTTTGTGAGTATGGCTAAGGACCTACACAGCACCACTCATATGTTCTGCGGTCACAGACACTCTAATGATTCTACCATTTATTTCGAGGGAATCACTTATACATTCGGAACAAAGACCGGTAAAGGCAATTCTACAAATGCTAAACAAATGGGATCTACTACTATATCAATAGCCAATAGAACAAATACGGTCACCGTAAAACATAACTATGACTAATGAGGTGTAATATGAAAAAACTAATTGTTATAATATTAATTCTTGTAATATGCTTTACCTTATTGGTCGCTTGTACCGATAACAACGATAAGCCTGATGTAGACAATGGTGCTTTAAGTACCTATTGGGGAAAGGTTTCAGGCGTGGTGACATTAAACGATAAGCCTATTTCGGGAGTTACCGTAAAGGCTGGATCAAAAACAGTTACGACCGATGAAAACGGTGCATACACTATCGAGATATTTAATGACGGTTCGACCCTTGTATTTGAAAAAGACGGATGCATAACTCAAAGAAAAACATTCAAAAGCACAGATTTCTACCGTGAAGAGATCAATTATAATACTATTATATTCATTTCAACTCGTGTTTTCGGATTAGTTAAGGATAATAATGGTAACGGTGTAGCAGACGCAACGGTAACAATAGGAAATCAAACGAGCATGACGGATAGCAACGGTTATTATGAATTTGACAGTGTTATTGCTTCATCTATGGTAATAATCGTATCTAAGGAAGGAAAGACCGCAAAGAGTGCTATATTTACCGATGAAATGCTCGACGGAGAATGTGAAGTCGAAGATATAATCATCAAATAAACCAATTTATAATTGTGTATAAAAAAAGCAGTTGATACATATTTAAAGGTGTCACTGCTTTTTTTATAGATTACTCTACATCGATATTAGGTCTATCAACAATTTCATGGGTGGGATCGACAACGGTCGTATTTCCCTCATGATAAAGTCCCTTTTTATAAAAGGCGGGAAACGCTGTTCTATTAATATACTTATCGAAAACATGATGAGCATTAAGTGTAAATACAAGTATTCCATACCCAAAGCCTACAAGTGCCATAAACACGATGGCAATTATGTAGATTACATAAACTTGTATAAATGTAAAGAATAAAACCAATGGTAAAAACGCCAATAACAATGCTCCGATACTTCTTGGAAATGACATCCAAGTCAATGCGAAACTGTTTTTAATTATCGTGAACATTTTATCGTTATAGACTACAATGGCGCAGTACTGGAATAAAAGTAGCAATATTGCCATAACTGTTAGAAATATCTGCACGATCTTCAAAATCCAATAAAAAGCACCGAGACTAACATTCAATTCAAGCATATTCATTCCGTAATTCATTGCACCTACAAAGATGATGAAAAGCAGACCTGATATTATGCACTGACCGCAATTTATCTTGATTCCGTGAAATAAATCCTTAAAAAATACTACATCTTCATTCCAAACCAATTTACGAATAACATAAAAAGCACCAGCAACTCCTACCGAGAGAATAACAAAAGCAGGAATGAGCCACAAGAACATTCTTGTTTGAAGTGCATAGAATTCCACGAGAGTCGCATCAGTCATCAATGATAACTCAATATATGCACCGAAAAATACTGCAAGAGCAGGCAATGCAAAAATGAGCATTGCGATACTTACTCCCAAAATTATACCGTAGTTCTGCTTAAATGATAGGATAAAAACATCCTTTCTGTCATATGGTTTGGTTATTTTCTTAATTTTCATGTATTCCCTTATATGATTAAAGGCAAATGCAGTCTATACACCGCATTTGCCCCCAATCTAATTAATTATTTTTATCAACTATTCAGCTGCACCGAAATTTACACCGGTGATGGTTGCACGATAACCTACATTACAAGCAATAACAATGGTTATATTTTCACCAACACATTCGGATAAATCACAGTCAAGCTTAAACTCTGCATTATTTTCAGCTACATCTACCTTGGTCCAATCGGTCATCTTGAGAACATTACCTTCGCTATCAAGAGCAATGATAGAAATCCAAGGATAGAAGAGATGGTTAGGATCTGAACTTTTAGGGTCTTTAATCTCTTCCATATTAATAATAGTTGCGGAAACAGACATATTAGCATTTGCAGATGTGATGTCTGTGGTTATATACATATAGGAGTTTACGGGTTGAGGATCTTCAGCATTGAAATCAACTGCCTTCCAAGGATCTGCACCATTAAGCTGTATGCCCTCGTTTACCTTACCTACACCACCGCTGATAGCCCACTTGTCCTTAAGTGAAGATGCGTCAAATGATGTATCTGTTACTTTACCGTGTAACATAAGGTCAACAATACCATCTACACCGTTTACAATTAAATACTGAGGTGCATCGCCGTCAAATTCTACTCTGTCAAGACAGCAGTGATAACCTGTCTTTGTACCAAGTAAGAACACAACTGTTTGACCTTCGTATTTAGATAGATCAAATGTAACAGGCATATAGCCTTCGGTATTGACTTGCTTAAAATCGGCTACATCGGTAATGATCTCGCCTTGCTCGTTGATAATAAAGATACCAAGCTCAGCAAGCTTAGAGCCGTTGAAATTTCCATTAGCCTCGGAATCATGATCCGCACCGCCGTTTTGACCAAAGAACACTCTTGCGTAAGCTGTCAAATATTTATGTTTGGAATCAATCTTTATCTTACCGTAAATGAAAGCTACCATATTGGGGTTATCACTCTTGGTATCTGCATTCAAGCAAAGACCTTCGCTATGAGCTTCAACCTTAGATGTACCTGCCAATCCGTCGGGACTACGATTCAAATTAGCAAGATCATTTCTATCAAGAGTGGTCTTATTCTCCGAAATAGTTTCAAGTGCTTCAAGATGACTTGGTTTAACACCCGGTAAATCGGGTAAGTCGTTTTGAACAAGTTGGAAGTTTACAGTTGCAACACCGTTAGCGTCGAAACTACGAACCGTTACAGTCTTTCTGGATTGACCGTATCCGTCGAAAGATGCAGAGATCGTTTTTGTACCGTGCATGGGCACATTAGCAATCTCATAATTACCGTTTGCATCGGTGGTAGCCTGTAACTCACCGAGAGAAACGGATACGCCCTCGAGCTTCTTAGAAGTAAGTCCGTCAACGCTGACATTACCCTTTATTGAGCCTACGCCTTCATCTAATGTAATCTGTAAAGTACAATTACCGTCGTTATCAAAGCTATCTGCGTTTAGGGGAACGTCCTTAGATGTATAACCCTTTAATGATACGGATAAGCTAATTTCGCCGATAGTTATATTTCTAATACTAAACTTACCGTCCTCATCGGTTTCTACCGAATCTTCTTCGCTATAGTATATTTCTGCACCCTCAAGAGGCTCACCATCAGAATCTAATACTACACCGCTTATATTACCCACAGTCGGTTTTTCAACATCGGGTGTCTTGACATTACAAGCCGTGAATACGACCAATGTAAGTATTAATACAAGAGCTAAAGCAATTACTCTTTTCATAATTATAAATCTCCTCCTAATTATTAATCAATAATATTTTTACCAAACGCCTTGAATTCGGATATACCGCACCAATCGTTTTTGGATGTTTCGATGATCTTGATCTTAACAGATGATGTTCTGATAGCCTCGTCAAGCTCAAGTGTTTGTGCTTGGTTGGTTTCCTTTAGATCAGTCCATTCAATAACAGTTCCGTCCGAGAACTCAAGCTCAAGCTTGGTAATATATGCGTCATGAGGGAAGTCTGCTCTTATGAACAATTCGAAGGAGTACAATTCTACCTCTCTGCCGAAATCGATCTTGAGCCATAAGTCATCCTTATTAGCGCTCTTGTCAGGTCCCCAGCTTTGACTTGGGAATGAACCGTGTCCACGGTTACCTGTAAATCCATCAAATGCATTTGACGGGAAGAAGTTACCGTATCCGTCATTTTCCCATGCACTACCTGCTGTTATCTTAGCATTTGCATCGCCATAAGGTGCGTCATAAGGATTGAGCGCAACATTGTATACCGCGTTTAAATCCTCTTCACTTGGCAAGAATGCTGTAATCGTAGGATGTGAATATACATATTGATCTGTTCCGACAGTCAGGTTAGGATAAATATTAGCAGCATACTCGGGAACTGTGTATGTGAATACACCATCCGGACAGTACATAAGCGCAAGCTCGAATTTAGGATTGAGGTTAAACCAAATATAATCGTATCCCTTTGGAAGTGTTACTACAACTTGGTCGCCTGCTTGAATCTTTTGATCGAGATAAAGGATAGCAAGATGTCTGTCTTCAACTGCACCGATATAGTTACCTGTCTTATCATAATACTCGATAAGAACCTTCTTTTTGCTTAACAATCCTGCTTTCTTAGCCTTATTAAGCTCATCGATCTTGTCATAATAATCACGCATATTTTGACGTCTTTCAGCTTCACCCATTTCGTTAGCTCCCCAATTTTCGGAAGCCTCATTATAGCTACCTCTAAATGGAACACCGAGATCAATCCAAGCTGCTATACGATAGATATCGTCCATCGTTATCATACCTGAGGATAAAACGTCATGGTGATCGTTCATAAGCATATTGATAATACCACTCTTTGTGGAACCATGCTCATACGCTGGAATGGTGGTAGGATCGCTCATGCCACCGATCCAATCGGTGATATCGTTTGTAGGTGTACCACAGTAGAAGTTACCCTTAAGGAATGAGCCTGTAAGAACAAGATATGATAGATAATAGTCAACTTTATCACGGCTTGCAGTTCTAATCTCACTTGTCAAAGCTACCGGACTTTCTACGACAGTCGATATGTCGGTATTACAGGTCAATTCTACATACATGTAGGAACCACCCATAGCGTTGTAAGCACGAGCAGTAATGGTATTTGTACCCTCTACAAGAAGTGCCTTTTGGCTCTCGCTCAAAGCAAAGTACGTAGTACTTGTGATATAAGTACCGTTTGCAGGAACCGAGTCAATTCTTACACCGTTAAGGAACAACTGAGGATCCTCGTCATATTGCCACTTGATGAAGAATTTACCGTTAAGCTGATCTGCTGTAAGTGTAAATTGTTGAGTCATATAGAAGCATGCATCGGATGCTGCACCCCAAGTAATAGAGCTACCTGCGTCACTACCGTAAGGCTGTATTGCAGAAGACCAGCTCGGATTAAAGGATGGATTCATCCAATCAATGCTATTGGTCTTATTGGTTACGAGATATTTCCATGTAGAAGAAGTAACGGCTTGACCGATATCCTCGGAGATACCTTGGCTACCAAGACGCTTGTTAGCAATTTCAACATTAGTATGACAAGAAATACAACTTCTATCGAGAATAGGTTGAATCTCGTTAGCATAACTAAATCCCTTATAATCGGTATATGGATCGTAATCCTCATACTCTTCGGTGGTCATCCAAAGATCCTTTTGAATCTTTTGTACGCCCTTCTTCATTGCTAATGTGATCTCGCTTACACTTACCGGAACATTGTTCTTGTTTTCGTGACAACCTATGCAAGAGAATGTTTCACCCGGCATAAGTGTCGACCAGCTTCTCATGGATTGAATTAGCATTCCGTCCTTATCAAGCAACTGGAAGTATACAGGAAGGTCTGAAGGACAGCTGAACATTACAGAACCATCTTCTTCTACAGGAACGATACCTAATACTTTCTTAACATCCCATGTAGAGTTAGCGGTACCGACAGGTGTACAAGGGTCTGACGTACCGTAGCCATCGGGATATGCAGAGCTGTTTCCTGCTGAAACTGCACCTACGGCATAAGGTCTATAATCGATAGCTACAACTCTTAAATACTTAATAGAACCGAATTCTACATCCTTCATTGTGTCGCCCTCGTAAACATTGGCAACATAATATGTACCGGTATCCTTAGAATAATCTACCATACTGGGGCGTACGAAGGTACGCTTGCTACGGATAGGAGCAATCTGAGAACAGGAGATAGCACCGCCGTTACAATCGGCAATACATATCGTTTCACCTGTTACCTCATTGTAATAGTAAAGGTTAAATTTGGTCTCTTGCTTTGCACTTGCCCATGATTCTGCTCTTGCGAACATCATTTCACTGTCGTTTAAAGCAATAGGATATTTATAAATTCTACCAACTTGACCAAGTGTATCGATGCTTTCGCCCGATTCGGCAGGTTCAAATACATAATCAAGCGGTGATTGACCGTCACGTTCGATAGCGGTATCGATAAATGCAAGCTTTCCGCCCTGTGTTACGTGGTGACCTGATACGATGGTTAGATACTTACTTGTAGCACCGGGAACAGAAACGGTATGCATAACGGTGGTTGGGTTGTTACTGTTGTTACCGAATACAGCGGTTTGACCTGTACCGTCGGAGTTCATAGAGAACAATGCCTGTACATACATCTGAGTTCTATCGTTGTAGTCCCAACGAGTATAAAGAACTCTGCCATCCTCTGTAACTGTAGGATATGTAGTATGGACTTGGTCATAACCTACACGGATGATTTCGGAGCCGTCTGCATTACAAATATAAATATTGGAAACGGGAGTTTTCCAGCAGTCAACGATTTGGATAGCTCTCGATGAAGAGAATACTATTTGACCGTTAGGAAGCCACTTGGGTTCGGTATCACTGATACCTTGACCGAATGTAATCTGCTCGATATACTCAGTTTCAAGATCATAGATATAGAGATGATAGTCATCTTGCTTATTTTGTTTCCAGCTAAATACGACCTTTTTACCGTCTGAAGATACATCGGGATCTCTAACTACACCGTTAGGAGAGTCGATAAGCAATTCTTCTTCTCTTTGGAGGTTGCCGTCAAGGTCATAAGAAAGCTTCAATTTGAGAAGCTGTGAGCCCGGCCAAAATACAGATTCGTTTCCTTCACCGCCATTTACGCCTGCAAGGTCATCTGTAACGCCCTCGGTATAAGCATAGAATGTTCCGGACATTGGCTTATGACGTGTGATGATATACTCTGAAGCATATCCGTTAATAACATTCTCAAGTGAGCCATAATATTGACTTTGACTCGATGAGCTTGTTTTAATCGTAGTCGTATTATTATTTTTTGTGGACTGTTGATATCCGGAAATGGTCTCTGACTTACATCCTACAAAAGTAAGACAAAGTATCAACAGTACAGCTATAGCTACAATTGCTATAATACCTTTTCTCATTCTATTCATAGCTTACCTCCTTATTAATAGTAAACACGAAGAGTGGTTGCTAATGCTTCATCGGTATTATCGGCATTTACGATAGATACCTCGTAATAGCTTCCCTTAGCAAGATCGGATGGTACATCAAGATCGCACTCAAATACAGCATAGTCACCCTTGACCATATCCGTAAGAACTGCATTAACGCTCGCACCGATCTGTTTACCGTCCGCACCATATAATTTTACGCATACATAAGCGTTCTTTTCGGTTTCGTGTTGCTTACGAACAACTACTTGGTAGATCGTTCTACCGGGAACAAGTAATTGTACGGCAAGATCATCAGTACCGTCATTTCTATCGAATAATACCTGCTGAACACCATAGTATTCACCCTCATCACCGATCGAAAGGATATAATTTGATAAATCCTCTACTTCCTCATCGGTAATAGTCATTCCAGAAGTTTCAACGAAGTAACGAACTGCATCCTGCATGGTTGCACAGCTTCCGTTAAAGACGTATGGAGCCGTTCTCCAAATTTCAACGAATGAAGGAGTATCAAAATTTCTGTTTTCCCATGTATCATCAAGATCCAATGAAGTTGATTCATGTAATTGAAGATCGGTAAAATATGGACCATTGTGACATTGTGCACAGTTATATTCATTGAAAAGCTCTTTACCACGCAATGCAGACTCGGTCAATGTACCGTCTCTATTCAAATATGGACTTTGAGTAGGAGCAAGTGATTTAAGATAATCGTCGATACATACGAGAAGGTTTTCTTCCATGGTATTAAACTGAATGAATTGCATACCCTTACGAACGGCTATCTCTGCAGTTTCACGAGCACCTGTAACCATTTCGGGAGGTGTTCTGTGGGAATACATCATTGATTTTGCTTGCTTAGGATTACCTAATCCGTCATTGAGGTTATCCCAGTTAAGTCCGTCGGCTCTTGCATCAGGGTGACAGCTTGCACAGGATTCCCATGCTTGATAGCAGTAATTACCGTCATACCAAAGAATCTCACCAATTCTTTCGGCGGTTGGAGCACCTTGACTACCAATCATATAAACTTCTTGCTCACGGTTTTCAGCGTTATCCTTTTCTAAAGCAATCTTAGTAACAGTGCCATCAAAATATTGTGTAAGATAAGCGTATCTTACGCCATATTCGTCAGCTAACAATACTTCACGAAGTCCGTTACCTCCAACAGAGATACGCTCGCTGATATCGGATGAAAACTCTACACGGTCAACGACAGCATCAATGCCATACGGATAGTCACCATTTTCAACCTTTTTGAGCTTAGCAAACATTGCGGATTCATCCACAACTGATATTTCACCAAGACCACTGATTGCACAAACTATCTTTGCATCTTCGCCCTCACCTATTACATCAATACCCCAAGGATTGGATGCACCGTATTCAACGCTATCGAGAAGAACACCTGCATATACCTTTTCATTGACAGCATCAACTATGGTTATACCGTTTGTATTGATCCAACCACGATCAAGCTGAGATGTAGGATATGCATATCTCGCAAACAAGTTGGTGGTGTAAACATATTTACCGTCAGATGAAACGGCAATATCCTTGACACTACCTGTACCGTTGATAAGTTCTATTTTATTAGTAACCTTATTTTCAGCGGCATCAATTACGAACAAGTCGGCAGATACAACAGCATCTGTAGCTTTGCCACTTGGTAGATGACATGCAACGAAAATCTTATCTTGAGCTGTAGCGATAGCTACCGGCTCTCTTCCTGCACTAAGGTCGATACGAGCTATATTGTTAGTCAGATCTTCGGACAAAACGCTGATAGAAGCCGAAAACCTATTTACTACATAGATTTTTCCGTCAACTACAAGTGCATCGATAGGTGTATGCTCCACCTCTGCCTTAGATAACAAATTGAGAGCACTGTCAAAACGATATATTTCACCGGCAAGCTCACCAACAAGAGCATAAATGTTGTCACCGTTTACATAAACCGAGTTGACGGGTTGTTCAAACGAATAAGATCTAAGAACAGTACCTTCTTCGTTTAGTCTATAAAGCTTATTGCTTGTAGCATCGGAAACGAACATCGATTCTCCTTTGATTGCTATACCCGAAGGAGAAATATACTTTTCGGCTGTATGGTATACATTGACCGATTCGAAATTCAATTCTTCTTGCTTACAGGCACTAAATGCGAAGCAACACGCAACAATTAGTGCTACAAAACACGCACATACGAGTAGCTTCTTAATAATACTACCTTTCATAAACACCTCCATTTAGTTTCATGAATATGAATGTAATGCACCTTGAACTGCATTAACACCAACGAATGTAATTATCAAACTGACAAATGCCAGTATCAATATAGGTATCAACCACTTTTGGAAGAACTTACGCTTCCTTATATGGAAATACAGTGCGTATAGACATGTAGTGATCAATGCCCAATTTTCCTTGGGATCCCATGACCAGTAGCTACCCCAGCATTCATTAGCCCAGAGTGCTCCTAAAAACATGCCCATTACCATAAACGGAAAAGCGGTAATGACGACGGAATAAATAGATCTTTCTATTTCTCGTCTATCATCAGGCTCTCGCTTGAATATCATTATTACCGTCAATACAAATGATACTGCACATAATGAATATGAAAGCATATAACACAGTATATGAGGTATAAAGAACGGAGATTGAAGTGCAGGTGCTCGATGCCATATCATGGTAGAGAACATCGCAGCAGAGCCGACCATACATACAGCCTCGCAGAGCGTAAACCAAGCAAACTCGATCTTGGTATTCCTTACGAAGTGTATCAGCAAATATGCTAACGGAAAACAAACACCCACAAATGCAAGCACTTGATACATGCTTATAAACGGCACATACCCGTTTGATACCCAATTTATTATAACAACTGCAAGATTTAATAAATATCCGACTGCTGATATATACTTTGCAAATTTAACCTTTTTGATAAATAGCACGGTAGATATAAACAGCACTACAGCTGATAAAATCATCAATATGCGTAACCAAATCATTGCTTATCCTCCTTTACAGTCTTTGAGGAGGCTTCAGCCTTTTTCTTGGACAGCTTCACTATCAATGGATAGATGATACACTGGAAAAGTGTTCCCAGCATTACTATCACGAGTCCTGCCGTCGAAAACGGTTCACCAATGTTTTTCTTAAACATCAAGGTGACTCTCGAGGTCATCTCGTCATATCCCATAAGATATATTTTGAATCCATTTTTATATAGTGTGTGATTGACCAATAATTCCTTGGTATTCTCTGCACCGTTATCCTCTATAAAAGTGATATCGGCGACATACTCTTTAACTATCAGCCTTACTGATGCTACGATATTATTTCCAAGTTTGATAGTTTCTTGTATCGTATCTATAGTTTCGCCACTAAGTATATCTTTAAGATATATAGTGCCGTATTTTTCAAAATCATAATACCACTCACCTTCATTCGATTTTTGTATCTGAACATCGGTCATTATGGTTTTTGGTTGATCCTCATTCATTTCATATACATCATAAACGGGATCGTAATAGGTTATACTGAATTCGT
>CAZUET010000047.1:0-11832 GCA_964619685.1 uncultured Christensenellaceae bacterium | reverse complement strand
AAGTATGAGCTTGATAAGGAAACAGGTATGCTTATTTTGGATCGTGTTCTTTTCACATCTACTCACTATCCGGCAAACTACGGCTTTATACCTTTGACCTATGCCGATGATAATGACCCATTGGATGTGCTTGTTCTTTGTAGTGAGCCGATAGAACCGCTTGCACTTGTTCGCTGTTATCCTATTGGTGTTATGGAGATGACTGACGAGGGCGCTATTGATTATAAGGTCATAGCTATTCCGTTCGGCGATCCTACATATAACGGATATGACAATATAGACGAGTTACCTAAGCATATATCGGATGAAATTCAGCATTTCTTCAATGTATATAAGACATTGGAACATAAGAATACCACGGTATTGGAAATGCTTGGTCGAGATCGAGCTATCGAAGTTATCAATGATGCACTTATAGGCTATCGGAGGAAGTTCGGTAATTAATGAACTGCTTTGAACTGTTACAACTTATAGAGAGTGGCGATATACCTACCGCTGTAAGGATAGGTGGCGATGACGAGTATTGGCGTAAAAAAGCGAAGGATGCTTTGAGTGCGTTATGCGATCCGTTTGATCTTACTGTGTTTGAGACAGTCGACTTGTCCGAGGTCGTATTTGCATTGGGTGCTATTCCAATGCTTGGCGATAGACGGGTGGTAGTTGTTAGAGGACTAACTAAGAGTGATAAGAAATCGCTTGACCTGTTTAAGTCTTATATCAAGGATCCTAATCCGACCTCGGTATTGGTACTTGATTTTAAGTGCGATTTTGACTTTATCCCCGAGATTGTTTGCGATAGAGTTTACGGTAATCAGCTTAGCGATGAGATTAAGAGCATATTTGCATCGTTCGGTAAGGGCATAGAGAAGCCTGCAATAGAACTGCTTATCGAATACTGTGAATCGGATATGACGAGGATATATTCAGAGATATGTAAATTGTCTGCATACTCGTTAGGTACCGTCGTTAAAGCGGATATAGAAGAATGCGTAGAGCCGAGTGTAACATATAAAGCATATAACTTTGTAAACTACATTGTTAACGGTGATTATGTATCGTGTTATGACTTTGTAGCCAAGAGTAAAGATAAACTGACGAGCTTTTTAGGTATGCTCATTAAAACCTATCGACTGGCATTTTATAGTAAGAGTCATAACTATAACGAGCTTGCCAAGCTGTTTGATGTTCCTGTTTTTACTGCCAAGAATGCTAAGAAGATAGCAGACAGATATTTGGCGGTACAATTATATAAAATAGTATCGTTCTTATATGATTTGGAGTATAAACTAAAGACCGGAGTAATTAATGAAGAAACTGCACTTCCGCTTATGTTGGCGGAAGCTATAGAAAGGAGAAATAAATGAATCACGAGGGATTGGATAAAAAATCGAGTGGCTTGATACTTGATAAGATCAGGCGTGTACCGGTGTGGACATGGATGCTAATTCTCGGTGTAGTGAGTATTGCTTCTAATTATTACAATGCTCAAATGGTGTCTAACTCGGCTATGTCGGTAATGCCTATGTCTATTTCGCCGATAGTATTCTTTGTTTTGGTATTGGGCTTGTCGGCAGTGGTTCGTCCATTTGTATTGAGAATCGCCGCAAGGCTGATCTATGCAGCCGCTTCAAGGATATATTTTAGAAGTACAGGTTATATTCCCGATTATAACCTAAGGAAACTACCGATAGAATATAATGATTTCTTGATTACATTCTTATTTATCTACTGTATTTCCGATCTGTTTGTCGGGGTATTTGGTATAATTGCATTATTTGTACCGTATGCCGCATATATTTTGAGTATTCCTGCCAGCCTATTTAGAATTGCAGGTTATGTATTCGGTGCATTTATTCTTAGACCTATGGTAGCAGATTGGCAATGTAAGCGTACATTTACGGCTTTAGGCTTAATCTCAGCTATTATGCTTTGCCTTAGTGTGGGGGTGATAATATGAGAAAATTCTTAGCTTTAGCTACGGTAATAGCTATTATTTTAATATCCATATTCTCATTTGGAACTGCGGTAGCCGAGAGTGAGATAGACGATTCGGTTTATGAGATATATAGTAATTACTGTGCGCTTTTTAAGGATAGAACGCCCGGTAGTGACGGCGAAAAGCAAGCTGCATACTATATAATGAATCAGCTTTACAGCTTTGGATATAAAGCAGTAGACGGTGAAAATAGTGCAGTTAAGGAAGAATCCAATTCTTACTTGCAGGGTTTTACATTTAGATATACATCCGATACCGTTAACGAGCAAGGCGAATTTGAGGTCATGAATATATCGTCTGCTAATGTTATAGCATATAAAAGAACGGAAAAACCGAATGCAAAATTACTAGTAATCGGATGCGGTTATGGTAATGCGTATAGCTTATATGAAACTGTCGGTGACTATAGTCCCCTTAAAACGGAGGGTGCATACGAATATTCGAGTGCGGTTGCTACCGTTTTGGGAATAGCCGAAAAATTGAAGTCGGCAGTATTAGATTTCGATGTTGCATTTGCCTTTTGGGGAGCGGATCCGTTTTCATATGAAGGTGTTTCACAGTTCTTCAAGATAAATACACAAGAGATTTTAGGTTATTTCAATTTGACCGGTATTGTCGGTGGTGATTACCTCTATGCTTATTGTGATGATGTTTCAACCGCACACGGAGATGTTGTTGAAGATATTATTACCAAGTTTGGCTATGATATCGAAATGGCACCGTTTGATAAGAAGATATTTGCTAATGACTCGTATGATTCGGATAGACCTTATTGGCATGTAGGCTTGAACTCAGCTAATTCGATCTTTATGGAAAGAGGTATAGCATCTGTTAATATTTTTGGTTATAACTGGAATATTAACAGCGAATCATCCGTTCATGCAAATATAAAGGGTACCTCCAACGATAGTTTTGAGTTCCTTGATAAGTACTACGGTAAGGATAAAATAACCGAAAGGTTAAATGATACTCGTAATCTTGTTGTCAATACGGTACTTAAAAATGGTGAATTGGTTACTGCATTGGAAAAGTATGATAATAGATATACCTCGATGTACGGTGATGCTGCATATTACGGCGTTTCGATCGGTTGTATAGTTATAGTCGTTGTTCTTTATATAGTAGGCTATACTTTTGCAAATAAGAAAACAGTCGCAGCCGGTAATCCTGATTTTTCTACCAATAGTACATTTCTTAACGGAGATCCTATAGATAATACAGATGATGTTTTCGGCTTTGACGGTGATGCCGTTGAGGGTGATCGAAAGGATATAGATACAGACGAGTTCTCATCCGCTGATTCCGATAAGGGTGATTCGGATGATGACGATATATTTGGAGAGTTTTAATTATGAACCAATTCTTGAACTTTATTCAAAATGCAGGCTGGGTCATGGCAGTAGATGCCATTATAGTTGCTTTAGCGTTCGGTGTTATGCTATTTTTGACTTTGCGTAAGCATAACTACGGCTTGGCAATATTTTTGACCGTATACTTTATCGGTGCAGGTGCAGTAATGCTTATCTCTGATTATTACGAAGGTAAGTATCTATATGTCGGTGCACAGGTGTTGAGGTATTTCACGGTATTCGTAATCGTTGCTTTGGGTGTTATTTACCAGAACGACCTTAAGTCGGTCTTTCTTAAGATTGGCGGTAAGTCTGATGAAACTGTATTCCATACCCATGGTAACAGCGAAGACGAATTGATCGATTCCGCTAATGAGATTATCAAGGCAGTTCAAACGCTTTCCAAAAACGATACCGGAGCTTTGATTATAATGTGTCCCGAAAGTGTTCCGTCGAGTGTTGTCGATACAGGAACTAAGCTTAACTGTCTTGTATCGTCCGAGGTGCTACAAGCTATTTTTAATAAGAAATCTCCGTTGCATGACGGTGCGGTCATTATTAAGAATAACACTATTATCGCTGCGGGATGCTTCCTTCCACTTACTCAGCGTACAGACTTGAGTAGAGATTTCGGAACGCGCCACCGTGCGGCTATCGGCGTTACCGAGGAATATAATGTATTCCCCATTGTCGTATCCGAGGAATCGGGTATTGTTAGCGTTGTTCACAAAAATGGAGAGGTAAAGAGATTTATTACCGGTGAAAAGTTGCTTGACGATCTTGCAACTATCTACGGAATATCAGTTATTTCGAGAATTAGAAAGCGTAAATAATATTATGAATACATTATCATGTCAAACTAATGCGAGGGGTATGTATATTGCTTCTGTACTAACTAAGCACTTTTTCATTAGCTTGGCATGAATGACTTGATAAATGGGTGGATTTTATGTCCACCATTTATCTTATATGGACTATATTACATAAGATACTCTAAAACACGCAAGACCTCTATATACAAACGATGATAAGCTTTGATATTTAGGAGAGTTGATTTGATAGTTTGTAAATTTGGCGGTTCATCAATGAGCGGATGCTCTGCTATAAAGCGTGTGGCGGATATCATTGGTGCAAACGGTGATCGAAGATATATAGTTGTATCTGCACCAGGGGTAGGTAACGGGTATCGGTATAAGATTACCGATATGCTATATAAGTGTTTCAATTCGGTAGGAAGTGAAAGAGTTAGCATTTTTAACACGATAGTTGATAGATTTTGCGATATCGCAAACGAGCTGATACCGTATGACGATATTACATTTATAATAGATAAATATAGAGCGAAACTTGAAAATGCCGAACGGGTAGACGAAATCGTTGCCATGGGCGAACACTTGTCGGCATATATCTTAGCTAAGTATGTAGGCTTTGGCTTTGTCGATTCGAGAGAGCTTGTTTGTTTTGACGAGTTTGGTAAGCTTGATATAGAGCATTCTATTGAATGCACATATAAGGAATTGAAAAAGCATACGAATGCCGTGATTTCGGGCTTTTACGGGCGTGATATAAAGGGACGAACCACCTTACTTACAAGAGGCGGATCGGATGTAACTGGAGCGTTAGTATCAAGAGCAGTGAATGCGGATATATACGAGAATTGGAGTGATGTATCGGGTTATTATTCGGTAGATCCTACTATAATAAACGAACCAATGAAGATAAAGATGCTAAGCTATGACGAATTAAGACGGCTTAGCGTATGGAGTTCATCGGTTATTCATAGAGATACGATTTTGCCGTTACTCGGATCGAAGACGGTCATCAATGTTCGTAATTCGTTTTCGCCTGCCGACAACGGAACTGCGATATATCCATCAATAGAAACAAAAAGAGAAGTGATAGGTATAGGCGGTAAGCGACATTTGAGGTATTTATCTGTCGAGAAGATGGGTATTTCAAATGAGATTTCTACGTTAGGCGAATTAATTAATAAGATAGAATATTTTTCTTTGCTATCTGATCGTATTGATATGATAGGTGAAGATATTACCGAGAAAAAATGCGTTTTTGATAGTGATAGTTTATCGTTCGGTGATATATCGGTAATATCAATCATTATAGGCAAAAACGGTAATAAAAATGAATTGAGCATTAGGGCATCGACCTTATTGCTTGATGAACATATTGAAGTAAAAATGATGCATATAGGAGTAAACGGTAGCGACATTTTGATTGCGGTAGACGATAAGGATTATATCGATGCAGTAAAGGTGTTATACCAAGGATTGATTGATGATATACGGAAATACAGACGGAATTAAAAGAGTGGTCCTTTATCAATTAAAAGACCTTATAGGAGATTATGATAAGACGGCGTTTATCGACCGTGAGCTTTTACGCACACTTTGCTTAACATCGGCTAAGTTGAATAGAGAATTGTCCGCCTTTATTTCAAGACAAGGTAGACTTTTGGCTATAGGTATAGGCAATAATTGCTCTGTACCATTAGCAGATATTACAAAAAGGCGTGGCGATAAACGACTTAACGGCGTGAGAGTTATCCACACACATCCTAACGGCAATTACCATTTGTCCGATGTTGATATATCCGCTCTTAAAGCAAACCGATACGACTGCATGGCTTCGGTTGGAATATCAAATGGTCGAATTACGGGCTTACAAGCTGGGTATTTGTCGGCTGACGGTGTAAAATTTATGGAAACTCGCGGAGAAGGCTGGTCAGATGATAAACTCATGGCAGAAATACTGCATTCTGAGACCGAATCTCAAAAGACCGACCGTCACGAAACATATAAAGGAAGATCGTTATTGGTTCATGTATCATCTGATCCTGATGCGGAGGAATCGCTTAACGAGCTTGGGGCATTAGCTAAAACTATGGGGCTAACTCCTGTAGAAACCCTTATTCAACGCAGAGATAAGCCTGATATACAGTATTATGTAGGTAGCGGTAAGGTGAATGAAATTGCTTTACTATGTCAGGTCAAGCAAATAGATACGCTTATTTTCGACCATTCGCTGAGCGGAGCACAATATCGTAGCTTGTCCGAGACATTGCATAAGAAAATACTTGACAGAAGTACGCTTATTCTTGATATTTTCGCTAAGCACGCAACAAGTAACGAAGGTAAATTGCAAGTCGAATTGGCTAAACTTACCTATCAGCTCCCCCTTCTTGTCGGACAGTGGGTAGGCTTTTCCCGTCAAGGCGGTGGTTACCATGCTATGGGCGGTGGCGGTGAAACCAAACTTGAAATGGATAGACGCCAAACAAGAAAGAAAATATCCGAACTTAAAGCCAAGCTTGAGGATCTTGACCATAACCGTTCGGGGCGAAGAGAACAGCGTAAGAATAAAGGCGTAAAAAATGTAGCTATAGTAGGCTACACTAATGCGGGTAAAAGCACCTTGATGAATTATATTACCAAGGCAGGAGTACTTGAAGAGAATAAGCTTTTCGCCACACTTGATGCAGTATCACGCAGTGTATGGGATAACGGTAGACAATATTTATTGACCGATACCGTCGGTTTTATAAAGCGACTTCCACACGAATTTATCGAAGCATTCAAGTCGACCTTAGACGAAGCAAAATACGCAGATCTTCTATTGCATGTAGTAGATTGTTCAAGTCCGAAATATGCCGATGAATTTGATGTAGTCTGCCATGTTTTGAATGAAATAGGTGCAGGACATGTACCAGTAATTACGGTATATAATAAGATAGACCTTCTAAAAGAGCCATTATCGGTGCTTCCCAAAATGACGGATAGCGTCAGCTTATCTGCCAAGAGCGGTGAGGGTGTCGATAAGCTAAAATCAATGATACTAACGAAGCTTTTCGGTGATGATCAAGCCGAAAACGAGGAATAAACGAGAGGTAGAGTATATGAATAATTTTGACTTAAAGGTAGATTCGGTAACCGATTCGGCGAGAGTGCTTAAATACGGAATTTTGCGTATAAGCGTTCTGACCTCAAGACTTATAAGGGTGGAAAACTGGGTATATAGAGATGAGCCGACCCAAAGAGTATGGTTCCGTAATTTTGATAATCCTGAATTTACCGTGGAAAAAAAAGGAAGAAAGATAATAATCCACACCATAGATTGTCAGTTTACCGTTTCGCCGACAGGTCGAGTAAAAGCAACTCTTAAAAATGGAAAGCGTCTATCGACAAAAGGAAATTTATGGGGTACTGCACGTACACTCGACATGACCAACGGAAGAGTAATTCTCGATAAAGGCTTGATATCTAAGGGAGGATTATCCGTATTAGATGATAGCGACGGATTGATACTTGAGGGAAGCACGATTCGTCCGAGATCTTTGGCTATCGACCGTTATTATTTTGCATACGGTGACGATTATAGAGGTGCAATGAAGGCATTTTATTCGCTTACAGGTTCAATCCCATTGATACCTAAGTATGCATTGGGTAATTGGTGGAGCCGTTATCATGACTATACACAAGATGAGTATATTGCACTGATAAAGCAATTTCAGGATAAGCATATTCCGCTTACAGTTGCAACTATAGATATGGATTGGCACTGGGTAGAGGTCGAAGATAAATTTGGCAAGGATGCACTTGACATCCATACATTGTCAGCAATAGATAAAATGTATGCTAAGCTCTTACCGGGTTGGACGGGATATAGCTGGAATACCGAGCTTTTCCCCGACCATGTAGCAATGCTTAGTTGGTTAAAAGCGCAGGGACTTAGAGTACCGCTCAATACTCATCCAAGCCAAGGAATTAGATTTTTTGAAGACAATTACGCAAAAGCATGCGAAATTGTGGGAATGGACCCCGAGAGTAAAAAGCCGGTTATTTTTGATATATCCAACCCGTTATTTATAAAGGCATATTTTGAATCGGCACATCATCCCTTAGAGAATGAAGGCATAGATTTTTGGTGGATAGACTGGCAACAGGGTAAAAGGAGTCAGATAAAGGGACTTGATCCGCTATGGGCGTTAAATCACTATCACTATATAGATGCATCAAGAAAGGGTATGCGACCGCTAATATTATCGAGATATGCAGGTTTTGGCTCTCATCGTTATCCGTTAGGCTTTTCTGGCGATACTAAAATGACTTGGAAGTCATTAGATTTTCAACCGTATTTTACCGCAAATTCTGCGAATGCTGGTTATACCTGGTGGAGTCATGATATAGGCGGACATGTAAACGGCTATAAGGATGATGAGCTATACATACGGTGGTTACAGTTCGGTGTATTCAGCCCGATAAATAGATTACATAGCTCAAATAGCGAGTTCGTAGGTAAGGAGCCTTGGAAATGCTCCCGATATGCCGAGGAGATAGCAACAAATTATTTAAGATTTAGGCACCGTTTGATACCATATTTGTATTCAGCTAACTATGCATCGCATAAGGACGGTGTAGCTATATGCGAACCCTTATATTATTCATTCAAGGATAAAGAAGCATATAAGCATCCTAACGAATATATTTTCGGTGGTAAGCTGATTTGTGCACCTATCACACATAAGACCGATAAAGTAACTATGCTTTCAGGTGTCGATGTATGGCTTCCCGAAAACATTAGATATACCGATATCTTTACAGGAATGTCATATATGGGTGGTAAAACGATAAGAATGTATAGAGATATCGAATCATTCCCATGTCTTGCCGAAGAGGGTACTATTATACCAATGTACCGTGACGGAGAAAGCAATTCATTAGCACTTGAATCTCCATTAGAAATATGGATATACCGTGGTAGAGGTAGTTATTCGCTATATGAAGACGACGGAGAAAGTATGCAATTCGAGAGCGGTAATTATTCTATATCCGAGTTGTCTATCAATAAGAGTGCGTCCGGATTCGTTTTTAGCTATAAACAATCGGTTTCGGGCGATATGAAGGTTTCGGAAAGAGAATTGACCTATGTATTCAAGGATATCGTATCTGCAACTGTAAGGGTAAACGGTATTGATCTCAAGAGCGAAACTAACAGTTATGTAACGGTGACTGCAAGGGGTGATGTAACGATAGAATTAAGCGATTGTATTTATCCCGAATCGAGAGATAAGTATGAGCAAAAGGTAGAACTGATATCCAAGTATCAAATGAAGCAATCGAAAAAATATGCAAACTTCAATGCATACCTTAAAGGAAAGTCAAAGGCACCTCATGTACGCAAGGATATAAGTGGACCGTTAAAAGAAATAGACGAAGTATTTTAATATGAAAAGAGAAATAAGATCTATAGTATTTGTATGCTTGGGAAATATTTGTCGCAGTCCGATGTGTGAGAGCATAATGACCTATTTGCTCAAACAAAACGAAATTGATATACATGTGTATTCGTTAGGTACAAGCGACGAGGAATACGGTAATCCTATACATAGGGGTACAAAAAGCAAGCTTTATTCTATGGGCATACCTATTATTCCACATTTTGCCGAACAGATCGAGCGTAGAGATTACGAGCGATATGATTTGATTATAGGATTAGACCATTCCAATATTCGCAATCTGCATAGAATATTCGGATCGGATAAGGACGATAAAATAAAATTGTTATTATCGTTTGCAGGTGAAGATAGGGATGTTCGAGATCCTTGGTGGACAGGCAACTTTGATGAAACCTACGATGACTGTATGAAAGGTTGCCAAGCATTATTGGAATATATAAAGCGTTGTAAAAATTAAAAAACGCATTAGAATAAAAAAGTTGGGGTACAACTATAAATTGTGTAGCGGATACAATATAATAACCTATCGTTATCGTCCGCATTCAATAACACTACAAATTAAAACAAAAAAAGTATGTCGCTTACGCATACTTTTTTATTTTGTAGACAGATCCTTACATGTCGCAACGACTAAATCCCTCAACCATCCCTTGTTATCAAGATTGTCTACAAGATACATAGGCTTAGCCCCCGAATATGGAAGCTCTTCCTTAAATCGATATTTTTCATTTGATGATGTTATTTTTATAAGGAACCTATTATCATATATTCCGCCAAAATAAATATGATCGTAATAAAATAAATATTCACCCATCATTGCTCTGCATTTTATGGGAAATAATAAGCTTAATTGATCTAAAATATAATCCCTATATTCAATACTTGTTGCCATAATCTCTCAATCGTTTTTTGTTTCATTGGTTATCCACCGCATAATAACGCTTAATATTCGTTCACGCTCGCTATCAGTCAATATATGCGTCGGTTCTATACCGTACCACTTGTATATGCATCCCCTACAGCATGTAGCGGTAGCGTGCTGAGCGATAAATACAGGGTGTCCTCTCATAGGTGTTTGTTTACCATCGTTGACCTTCGAGGGGTTGCTGAGCTTCTTTTTTATAAAATCGATAGCATGTGACTGTATTTTGTCTATGCCTTTATTGGAAATATATTCACGATCAGCATCCTTCAAATGAAAGGAGCTTCTAAATTTTGACTTTGCTAATCTGCTAAATATATACTCATCCATATATTATTTTTTGAATATTGTTTCGAGGAAAAGATAAATATCGCCAAATACCTCGTCTTTATTTATTTCGTGTATTAGGTCATGTCGTGCCGATGGGTAGATGTTCAATAACACATTTTTCCTACCGTTTTTGATAAGCTTATCATATAGCACCTCTACACTTTTATATATGTTATTAGCATAATCTTCACTTCCGCTCATCAATAGAATAGGCAATTTTTGTGGAATTGCTTTAAATCTTTTTTTGGTATACATCCAGTAGGAATAGTTATAAAATGATTTATCGAAGTTGACGCTCAATACAAATTGAGCACCGCAAAGGTTATCTTGCACATATTTTTTCACTTCCTCTTGATCACGAGTGAGGAATGAATATCTTGTTTTCTCGTCTGCAAATGGTTGTGATCTCATCTTATACATATAATTAGATATCACATAAGAGGGAGATTGCGGATCGACAAAACCGCTAATAAGACCTGCAAGCGTACCTGCAAGAAGAACCTTTGAAGCACGCATATAAGCAGAGCCTATCAATATCAACCCCGACAATAGGTCGCCCCTTGTCCAAGAATAAGCTTGAGCAAGCACTGAACCGTAGCCGATACCTATCAAAACAACCGGAAGATGATAAAAATCTATGGCGATATTAGTCAATGTAATCATATCATCGACAGAGTATTGGAAAACATCTCCGTAGAATTCGCCTCTATGAGCAAACCCGTTAGAACTATTGCCGAAGCCTCTAAGGTCTTGACTGATGACGATATAACCGACAGAATTAAGGAAATGAGCCAATTCGGCATAGCGTAAAGAATGGTCGCACTCATCGTGTGCCAGTTGAACGATGCCTTTTGGGGCACTTACATTATCCCAAGCATAGCAAGCTATTGACTGTGCTCTGTTTTCAAAAGAAAATGTACGCATAAAATCTCCTTATATTGAGTAATATAATTGTACTACATTTGATAAATAAAAACAATAATTG
>CAZUET010000046.1:0-11865 GCA_964619685.1 uncultured Christensenellaceae bacterium | reverse complement strand
TTATAATTACCTTATGTTACAAAGGCGAGATAATAGAAAACGAATTCGGGAGCGGTGCAGATATGGGAGTATCTATTAGATATGTGTATGAAGATAGTCCGCTGGGTACGGCAGGGAGTGTTAAGAATGCCGAATCGCTTATACATGATGACTTTTTAGTACTTAGCGGTGACGGTTATACCGATATGAATATTGAAGATCTAATTTCGTTTCATTATTCTCATAGAGGAATCGCAACTTTGGCGACAGTTAGAGTACCTGACCCCGAATTATACGGCAATGTTTTTACAGACAAAAAAGGCAAGATTATCGCTTTTGATGAGAAACCGATAAAGCCTTTGACTGATTTGGTCAATACTGGAATATATGTATTTGATCGCAAGATCTTAAAGAAGATACCTAAGGGCTATTCCGATTTTTCGAAAAACATTTTCCCAAGGCTTATCGGCAAGATTTACTCGTATGAAAGTGATTGTTATTGGTCGGATATAGGTAATTTGCAGTCTTATTATTTGACCAATTACAAGGTAGCCGAAGAGTATATTAAAAGCATACCATAGTTTAGTTAAATTACATTTTTTAAACCATTTAATAATTTTTATAAATTAGCATCGTGTACTGATTTTTATAAAGAAATTCATAAAAGATCGTCTATCTAAAATCAACGATTTGATGTGAGGATATGCGATTTTTTTTGTTATTTGATAATTAATTCAAGTGCGATAATCAAATTAATTGGTGCAAAAGCCTTGATTATTTATTTTAAATATATTATAATTAGGCGAATTCAAATTAAATTGGAGTATTATGGCTAAGATGGCTAAGAAAGAAAAAAAGAAATTTAAGATTGGTTTCTTGGGCGGAGTCGGAGAAATCGGTAAAAATATGACTTTTATAGAATACGGAGAGAATATCCTCGTAATTGATGCAGGTATGAGCTTTCCCGACGGAGAAACTCCTGGCATCGACTGTATTATCCCCGATTTTTCTTATCTGAGAGAACATAAGTCTATAATAAGAGGAGTTGTCCTTACTCACGGACATGAGGATCATATTGGTGCGTTACCTTATTTTTTAGAGGAGTTTCAAGTTCCTGTATACGGTAGCGATGTTACCCTTGCTCTTGTAAGGGCTAAGCTACAGGAGAAGCATATTGATGCTAAGTTAATTGCTGTAAGTGACGGAGATATTATTACTATTTCACCGTTTGAGGTTGAATTTTATCATGTTTGTCACTCGGTTTCAGGTTCATTTGCTTTATCAATAACTACTCCACAAGGTACGATTTTTCATTCCGGTGACTTTAAATTCGATTATACCCCTGTTGACGGAATCCCAATGGATCTTGCGAGATTCGGTGCATTGGGAGAAAAAGGCGTGCTTATGATGCTCGGTGAAAGTACGAATATTGAACGAGAGGGTTATACTGTTAGTGAAAAGGCTGTCGGTGATACCTTTGAAAAGATTTTTTCGGAAAATCAGGGTAGAAGAATAATAGTTGCCACATTTGCAAGTAACATTAATAGAATTCAGCAAATAGTTGATGTTGCAGAGAAGTATGGTAGAAAGATCTCCTTCGGAGGTAAGAGTATTACAAAGGTCGCAGAGATTAGTCGTGAGCTTGGATTACTAAAGATCGACGAGAAACAAATCGTACAGATAGAAAAAGCAAATCGTGTACCCGATTCAAAAATATGTGTTGTAGTTACAGGTAGTCAAGGTGAGCCGTTAAGTGCATTATCGAGAATGGCTGTCGGTGATTACGGTAAGATACAGCTTGGGTTTAATGATACCGTCATAGTGTCTGCAAGTCCTATACCGGGTAACGAAAAATCAGTATATAATGTAATCAATAACATTTATAGGCTTGGCGCAAGGGTATGTTACCATACATTAAAGGATATACATGTATCGGGTCATGCTCATAAGGAAGAGCTTAAACTCATGATGTCGTTGATAAAGCCTAAGTATTTTATTCCCGTTCACGGGGAATACCGTCACCAAGTCAAACATAAGGAATTAGCGGTCTCGTTGGGTGTTCCTAAAAATAATGTTATGATTCCCGAGATTGGTTGGACTGTCGAGATTGGAGACGGTGCTTTTAATAGATCTGATGATATCGTTGCAGGATCATCCTATGTTGACGGTGGTGTAATTGGCGACGATAGTATGGATAGCATTCTTCAAGACCGTAAAACAATGTCGAATGACGGCGTTATCTTTGTAGTTTGTCAATCAAACGGTCAAGGAATGAACGAAAAAGATATCGATGTTATATCAAGAGGTATAATCATCAATGACGAATTCACAAATTCTCTTAAAAAGCAAATAGCTAATGCTTTTAAGGATAAAAGGATTAAGAGTAATATGCGTAAGGAGACGAAGGATAGAATTTCTAAGATCACTAAAGCGTTAGCTCGTAAGTCATTAAAAACAGCTCCCATGGTAGTGCCAATGGTTATTGTGAAATGATGATTGACCTATTAAGAGAAATAGAACAATATGCCGAGCAGTACCATGTGCCTATAATTGAAAAAGAAGCGGCAGAGGTGCTTTTCAATAGCGTAAAAAAGGCCTGTCCTAAAAGAATTTTAGAAATAGGTACAGCTATTGGCTACAGTGGACTGTTGATGCTTTCAGCTTCGTCCGATAGTTGTACGCTCACTACCGTTGATATCGATACTCAAAGACTCGAACTTGCCGAAAAGAACTTTGCAAAGGGAGGTGTGAGTGAGCGTGTAACTGTTATTGAAGAAGATGCTAACTATTTGATAACCCTTCTTCAAGGTAGTTATGATTACATTTTTTTAGATGGTCCAAAGGCTCACTATCAAACGATGCTACCGTACCTGTTAGACTTACTTACGCCTAAGGGCATACTGTTTGTTGATGATGTAGGTTATCACGGATGGGTGGATGACGGTACATATCCAAAGCATAAGCATCGTACTATAATTACAAATATGCGTTCTTTCTTGAAATGCGTAGAGGAGAATGTAAATATAAAATCAAAAAGGATAGACGTCGGACAGGGCGTGTTAATTATTGAAAAATGTTAAAACCTGAGCTATTAGCTCCCGCAGGGAGCTTTGAAAAACTGAAAACAGCGTTCCATTTTGGAGCAGATGCCGTATATATGGGCGGTAAAAACTTTTCGCTAAGATCTTATGCGGAAAATTTTGATCCCGATCAAATGAAGCAAGCCATAGAATTTGCACATTCTATTGGAAAAAAAGTGTATGTAACCGTAAATATATTTCCGTCCAATCGTGATTTTGGAGAGCTTAGCGAATATGTTAAGTTCTTAGAATCCATAAAAGCGGACGGAGCGTTGCTTACCGATCCGGGACTTATTTCTTTAACTAAAAGAATAGCACCGTCACTTCCTATACATATCAGCACTCAAGCAAATATCACTAATGCATATACCGCTAAGTTTTGGCAAGACCAAGGTGCAGAGCGAGTAGTATTGGCAAGAGAACTTTCCTTGCCTGAAATAAAAGAAATTAAGGACAAGTGTAACGGATTAGAGATAGAATGCTTTGTTCACGGTGCGTTATGTATAAGCTATAGCGGTCGTTGCTTATTGAGTAGTTATTTGACCGACCGTGATAGTAATAGAGGAGAGTGTGTTCAAGCTTGCCGTTGGCAGTATAAGATGACCGAGGTTTCAAGAACAGATCCGTTGGAGATTGAAGAGGATGAAAGGGGTAGCTATATATTGAATAGCACCGACCTTAATATGATAAGACACATTCAAGACCTTAAATCTGCAGGAATCGACTCCTTTAAGATAGAGGGGCGTATGAAGACGGTTTATTATGTAGCCAATGTTGTCAATGCGTATAGAAGGGCTATAGACTTAGTCAATCCAACTAAGGAACAGCTTGATATTCTCGAAAACGAAACATATAAGTGTAAAAATAGAGGCTATTCCACCGGCTTTTTCTATGGTAAGGAGAACGCTAAGGTTACATATTCTAAGGAGCAAAAAACTGACGGATATAATTTTGTTGCGGTTATTCTCGGTAAGCATGACGGCGGATATTTGGTCGAAATGCGTAATAGATTTAAGGTTGGTGATACTCTTGAGGTATTGTCAAGCGGTGGCGGTTTCGGTAAACCGTTTATTGTGGATCATATGGTCGACACCCTTGGTAATGCTGTTGAAGATGCCAAGTATGTACAACAAAAATTAATAATATATCCAAAGGATGAGATAGAATTATATCCCGATGATATTTTAAGGATAAAGCTATAAAATGGATATTAGATGGAAGGAACATATTATAATTCTTTATGAGCAAAATAAGGATCTAAGCATTGCACTCGCTATCAAAGAACACCTTGAGAGCGAATTTTCGTCATGCGATGTCGTCATCATAGATAGCGGAGCTTATAACGGAGAATTTAGAACGAAGGCACGCCATGCATTGTTTAGATTTACAAATAAGCATTTCAGGCGTGTGATAGCTCGTATTTCTAAGAAACAAGATGTTTTTTCCGCTAAGCGTATTGCTTTACTAATGAAGACTAACGGATATTCGAGCGTCAGGGATATGAAGCGTAAAAATCCGGAAATGAAACGTTTTCTTAATATTATCAAGCGTTTTGACCCTAAAATGGTCATATCGACTACACCTGACGCACTTCAATTAATGATAATTGCGAGAGAATTACTCGGAAAGACTTTCAAAATTGTAGGTGCAATATCCGATTTTGCCCTTGATCTTGCATTTGTTAGAACGGAGGCTGACGGATATTTTGTAGAGAATCCAACGGTTAAGAGCGAGCTTGAACGCAATGGTATTCCTCCACAGCGTATTGCTATAATCGGTTACCCCACCAAGGATTTTAATATTGAAGGCAGTAGAACTCAAAAACGAATTGAATTCGGTTTGACGGGTGACTTACCGCTTGTTACCGTATACGGCGGTGCTTATGAAACACGCTCTATAAAGGAAGAGGTGTTGCACTTGATGAAAAACCATGAGGATTATATTCTTATGATAATCACTCAAGATAATACAATGAAGCGATTTTATATGGACAACCCAGACTTCAATAAAAGTGTAATGCTCGGTGATACGCTAACACGAGAGCTGATGGATGTTACCGATGTATTGGTTTCCGTACCCGACACGGGGTCTATTTTCGGTGCTTTTGTTAGGGGAATACCCGTAATAGTAGAGCCTGCAATCACTGTATTAGAAAAGCGGATTAGAAAGTATCTGTTATCAAGGCACCTCATTATTCCTGCAAGGACCCCCGATGAAACACTTTACGGAATTAGAGAAATTTTATTAGAGCCATCAAGGGCAAACGAATTCAAGTATAGGGGCTTGGAATATGCAAAATCGAGCGTAAGGGATATGACCAATTTAACGCCCAAGATATCTAATGACGGTATCTTAAAAATAGACAATACACAAGAAACGCCAAAGGGCGATGAAGATAAAGGAGAATAAAATGAAGAGAACATTTGCAACCATTGAATTAGAGGATTCTAGAAAAATCAGGCTCGAGCTTTTCCCCGAGTATGCACCTATTAGTTGTGAGAATTTTATTAAATTAGCTAATGAAGGCTTTTATGAGGGCGTAATTTTCCATAGAGTTATACCCGGATTTATGGTTCAAGGTGGCGGATTGACCTCGGGGCTCCATGCTAAAAACGGAGCAAAAACCATTAAGGGTGAGTTTAAAAGTAACGGTCTTGCCAATCCTATCAAGCATACCATAGGTACGCTTTCTATGGCCCGTACCAATGTTCCCGACAGTGCAAGTTCACAATTCTTTATCTGCGTCAATGATTGCAGATTTTTAGATGGTGAATATGCTGCATTCGGTCGTACTGTAGATGACGAAAGTATAAAGAATGCTATAGATATTTCTACAGTTCCCACACATACTGTAGGTTTCTATCAAAATGTTCCTATTAGGGATATTGTAATTAAGAGAGTATACATTCAGTCCTTTGACGAGGAATAAGATGCTATTAATAAAATCGGTAAAAAGGCATTCTCCGTTTTGGAGAGCCGGAATAAAAAAGGGTGAGTACATACTTGCTTTTGATGGATATAATTTTGAAGATCAGCTCGATATTCAATATTATTCGTCGTTGTCTGATTTTACGGTTACAGTGCAGGGTAAAAATGGTATTCGTACCGTTAGAATAACCAAAGACGAGGATGAAGAGATTGGTATTACCTATCCTGAGTTAGATTTTGATCTCAAACGCTGTAAAAATAGATGTATTTTCTGTTTTGTTGAGCAGTGTAAAAAGGGTATGAGAGAGAGTCTGTATGTTAAGGATGATGATTATAGACTATCATTTACATGCGGTAGCTATGTAACGATGTCTAATCTTACCCAAGCTGATCTTGATAGAATCGCAAGGTTAAAACTATCCCCTCTATATATATCAGTTCACTGCTATGACCGTGAGATAAAAACTAAGATATGTGCCAATCCAAATAGCGCTAAGGTCTTTGATTATATTGATTACCTATCTAAATTCGGAATCAAGTTTCATACCCAAATAGTTATGATAGAGGGTATAAATAGCGATGATGTTTTAAAAGAAACGGTAGAAGAGCTATATAAGCGTCATCCCGCTGTACAAACTGTTGCGGTCGTTCCTGTTGGCTTAACGGGACATAGAGAAGGTCTTTATCCGCTTAAGCCTATAAGCTTGGAGTGTGCATCGAGAACGATAGATTATATCGAGGATTTTCAAAGAAAATGCTTGTCCGAGATACAAACAAGATTCGTTTGGTGCTCGGATGAAATGTATGTGTTAGCTGGTAGGGGTATGCCTGATGCTGAAAGCTATGAAGACTTTAATCAGATTGAAAACGGCGTCGGTGAGGTTTCACTATTCTTCGATACTGCTAATGAAGAATTATCTAACGGTAAGCGACTTAAGGGAGAATTTACATGCGTTACAGGCGTTGCATTCGGTAAAATGCTTACCGAATTTGCCGAAAAACTATGTAGAGAATATCCAGACCTAAAGCTTGATGTTAAGGTGGTCAAGAATAATTGGTTTGGCGAAACTGTTACCGTAGCAGGACTTTTGACAGCGACAGACATTATAGAGCAAACAAAAGACAATATAAAATACAAAAAATTGATTTTACCGTCTACAATGCTTAAGGAATTTGAAAATGTTTTTCTTGACGGAATTTCCTTGAAGCACTTGGAGGCTGAGTTGGGCTGTAAGGCTTATATTTCGGAGGGCGGTGATTCGTTTATAAAAATATTTGAAGGTGAATATGACTAAAATAGTAGCAGTAGTTGGAAGACCAAATGTTGGAAAATCTACATTTTTCAATCAGTTGGCAGGTAAAAGAATAAGTATAACATTCGATAGACCGGGTGTTACTCGTGATAGAATTTATGCCGATGTCGAATGGTGCGGATCGGCATTTACAGCCATTGATACAGGAGGTATCGAAATAAAGAGTGATGATCAAATGTGGAAGCATATCAGAGCACAAGCCGAGCTTGCAGTCGAGGTTGCAGATGCTATCATTTTTATGTGCGACGGTAAGCAAGGACTTCTTCCGGACGATTATTTGATAGCCGAATACCTTAGAATGACTCGTAAGCCGGTTATTTTAGCGGTAAATAAGCTTGATAATCCGTGGGATACTCCATATGATTTTTATCAACTCGGTTTAGGTGAGCCTTACGGAATAAGTGCCGAGCATAGTAAGGGCTTAGGTGATGTTTTGGATGCTGTTGTGGAAGCATTAGGTGAATGCGATGCTCCCGAGGATCAGGATGCAGGTCTTAAGATCGCAGTTGTAGGTAAGCCGAATGCCGGTAAAAGTAGTCTTGTCAATAAGCTGATCGGCAAGGATAGATCTATTGTTTCCGATATAGCGGGAACGACAAGGGATACCATTGATAGTGTTATAAGTTATAACGGTAAAAACTATACCGTTATCGATACGGCAGGTATAAGAAAAAAAGGTAATATTGATGAAGATGTCGAATATTATTCTGTAGTTAGAGCCTTAGCCGCGGTGCGTCGTTCCGATGTTACTGTTATTGTAATCGATGCCGATAAGGGGATATCCGAGCAAGATGTAAAAATTGCAGGATACGTTCACGAGCAAGGTAAGCCTTCCTTGATTGTTATGAATAAATGGGATCTTGTTGAAAAAGATACTAATACAGTCAATGTTTTTAATAAAAAGATTGCCTCAGAGCTTAAGTTTATGAGCTATTTCCGCACACTCTATTTGAGTGCATTGACCGGAAAGAGGGTAGATAAGCTTCTTAGCGAAGTGGATTATGTATATGCAAATGCTACAAGGCGTGTTTCTACAGGTACTCTAAACGATGTATTGACCGATTTATTATCTGTAAACGAACCACCGACAAAGAACGGTCGCAAACTTAAAATATACTACGCAACTCAGGGTAGATAAGCTTCTTAGCGAAGTGGATTATGTATATGCAAATGCTACAAGGCGTGTTTCTACAGGTACTCTAAACGATGTATTGACCGATTTATTATCTGTAAACGAACCACCGACAAAGAACGGTCGCAAACTTAAAATATACTACGCAACTCAGCCTGATACGTTACCGCCGACTTTTGTTCTTTTTGTAAATGATGAGAAGTTGATACATTTCTCGTATTTGAGATATCTCGAAAACGGATTAAGAAATGCATTCGATTTTAGCGGAACACCGATAAGAATATCCCTTAAATCAAAGGGAGAGGATAATAAATAACATCTTAAAAATATTCAATTTTAATTGAATTAGGAGAATTATATGAACTATCAAGGATTAAATCAAGACGAACTGCAAAATGAGTTTGGTAAGATCAAGAGGAGGTACCTGTCTTTACAAAAGGAGAAATATTCTTTCGATCTATCAAGAGGAAAACAATGCACCGAGCAATTGGATCTATCTATGGGGCTATTCGATACTATAGATAAGACATATGTTTTTAATAAAAAAGCCGATTATAGAAATTATGGAAGTTTGGACGGTGTACCCGAGTTGAAGAATATTTTTGCCAACCTGTTGGGTGTTGATAAAGAAACCGTATTCTTAGGCGGTAATTCGAGCTTGAATTTGATATATGATGTGCTTACAAAAGCATGGTGCTTTGGTGTACTTGGCGGAACACCCTGGTGTAAGATTCCAAAGGTCAAGTTTTTATGTCCTGTCCCCGGTTATGACAGACATTTTGCTATGTTAGAGCAGTTTGGTATAGAAATGATTGCAGTTCCAATGGACGAAAACGGGCCCGATATGGAGTTGGTCGAGGAACTTGTTGCTTCCGATATTTCGATCAAGGGTATGTTCTGTGTCCCGAGATTTAGTAATCCAAGCGGTATAGTCTATTCGGATGAGGTGGTTAGAAGATTGGCAACAATGAAGACGGCAGCCGTTGACTTTAGAATTTTCTGGGATAACGCATACTGTGTACATGCACTTTATCCCGATGCACCCGAATTATTGAATATTTTCAATGTTCCCGATGCCGTTGCCGATAGAGTATATATGTTTATATCTACCAGTAAAATGACATTTTCGTCGGGTGGCACTTGTTGCTTGTCTACAAGTGAAAGGAATCTTCAGTCACTCAAAAAGTATTTCTCAGTTCAAACTATCAATTTTGATAAAGTCAATCAATACGAACATGCATTGTTCTTTAAGGATGTTTCAACTATAAAACTACTTATGGATAGACATGCGGCTATTTTGCGTCCTAAGTTTGAAAAGGTTCAAGAAGTATTCAATGAGGCATTCCAAGGTAATAGCTATGTTCATTGGACCGATCCAAAGGGCGGTTATTTTGTAACCCTTTATGTGTTAGAGGGTACGGCAAAGCGTGTAAACGAATTGTGTAAAAAGATAGGTATTACTCTAACTGAAACAGGAGCTGCATATCCCTTACATATAGATGATCTCGATTCCACTATAAGAATTGCACCGTCCTATATTTCGGTTGAAGATTTAGAAACAGCTTTAAAAGCATTAGCTGTTTGTGTAGACTATGCAGTTTTAGAGAAGATATTAGATATTTCACCTATCGATTAGTATATTATTATCGGTAAAAAACTTTTTGATAGGTAATATTTCATTTTTAAATATAAAAATTCCAAAACACTTATTTGATATGCATTTCGAATAAGTGTTTTTTTGTTTATTAAACAATTTTTTTTAAAACCGTTCTATAATCGAACCGAATTGCATACTTTTTCATAGAAAACAAATGGAGGAGCTTTATGGAATCATACGAGATTTATAACGATATAGCATCGAGAACAGGCGGTGACATTTACATCGGTGTGGTTGGTCCGGTTAGAACTGGAAAATCGACATTCATTAAGCGTTTTATGGAATTGGCAGTCCTGCCTAATATTGACGATAAGAATGTGCTTACAAGAGCAATAGACGAAATGCCTCAATCTGCAGACGGTAAAACTATAATGACAACTCAACCAAAATTTGTACCAGCCGAGGCGGTCGAAGTTAAATTCGGCGATAAGGCAAGTGCAAGAATAAGATTGATTGACTGCGTTGGTTATGTTGTTGACGGAGCATTAGGTGCAACTGAGGGCGATAAGGATAGAATGGTCAAGACACCGTGGAATGATGGCGAAATACCATTCGAACAAGCTGCCGAGATTGGCACTACAAAGGTTATTAACGACCATTCGACCATAGGAATTGTAGTAACGACCGACGGAAGTATTACAGATATGCCGAGAGCAAGCTACATAGATGCCGAGGAGCGTGCAGTAATGCGTTTAAGGGCAATAGGGAAACCGTTTGTTATTATTTTAAATTGTAAGGATCCAAACGATAAGGATACCGTTAAATTATCAGAAGCGTTAAGTGACAGATATTCGGTTTCTGTCATCTGTTTAAATGTACAAGAAATGGAAAATGCTGATATAGACAGAATTATGTTATCCATGCTTTCGGAATTCCCTGTAAGAATGATCGATATTCGTATTCCCGAATGGATGAGAGCGCTTGACCACGATAATGAATTGATAACCGAAACACTTGAAATGGTCGGTTTGATGACAACTGATATCAATAAGATGGGAGATATCGATAAACTTCGTTTACCGGAGAATACTCGTTATATTGGTTGTCAGATTAGTACAATTAATATGGGTGCGGGGTCTGTTTCGGTATCACTAAGCGGAAAACCCGAAATGTTTTATGAGGAGCTTAGTAAAAGCTGTGGTCAGAATATAGATGACGAATTTGAGTTAATGAGTTATGTAATTAAACTATCAGAGGATGCTGTTCATTATCGTAAGTTAAAGGATGCACTGGATGAGGTTAATAAAACAGGCTACGGTGTAGTTGTTCCTTCGCTTGATGAAATGATTCTCGAAGAGCCTGAAATTATGAAACAATCGGGGCGTTTCGGTGTGAGATTAAAAGCGAGCGCACCATCCTTACATATTATGAAGGTGGATGTTAGAACAGAAGTTAATCCGATAGTAGGAAGTGAACAGCAAAGCGAAGAATTGGTAAAATATTTGCTCGATGAATTTGAGAATAATAAGAAGAGTATTTGGGAAACGAATATGTTCGGTAAATCGTTATCGAGTTTAGTCAATGAAGGGTTAAGTAATAAGATATCAGCATTGCCCGATGAAGCAAAAATAAAGGTAAGAAAAACACTCGGCAAAATCGTAAATGACGGTAAAGGCGGTATGATCTGTATATTGCTATAATTCAATTTCGAGGTAGCGGGAAAGGGAGTAGATCACATAATCTACTTCTTTTTTTTGTGTTGCGATAGCTATATTTTATGAATAGAATTAAAAAAACGCATAATTTTTGAATATTACTAATAAAAAATATTTATTT
>CAZUET010000045.1:0-11981 GCA_964619685.1 uncultured Christensenellaceae bacterium | reverse complement strand
AAGAACTTCAGTGATGAAGAATGCACTACCATTATCAGCGAAAGCGTAACAATTAGTGCACTTGGTCATAATATCGTATTAGATACTACAAAAGGTGTAAACGGTTATACTTGGGCAGACGATCATTTAAGTTGTACTGCACACGGTAAATGCGATCGCACAGGTTGTACTTATACAGAAGATGCTGATGCAACTATTACACCGAACAAAATAGAAGACGCTACATGTACACTTCCTGAAAGAAGTGATATAGACTATTCATTCTCCGTTTCTTGGGCAAAGGGAGGTAGATTAGATCTTGTTCAAACAAATCCTGCGCTCGGTCACGATTTTGATACCGAGAATTGGAGTATTGACGATGCAAACGGTCACTATCACGCATGTAAGAGAGAAAATTGTAACGAAAAAGATTCGTTGACACCTCATACCTTTGAAAATGGTATTTGCTCCGAATGTGGAGATTATGATATTTACGGTACAGAAGGCTTAGTCTATTCTTTTAGTTCATCGAAAAAAACTTACTCGGTAACAGAATATAATGGAACCGAAACAGAGGTTAGAATTCCTCCTTACTATAATAATGGAACGAACGGCGTATTCACCGTAACCTCTGTAGTCGGATTTTTCCAAAAAGATATAACAGCTATCAGTTTACCTAATACGATCACTACCATTCTTGGTGGAGCATTTGGTGGTAGTAAGCTTACATCGATATCCATTCCCGATAGCGTAACATCTATTGGTAGTTGTGCATTTGAAAGCTGTACTTATTTGGCAACCATCGATTATCCGGATAATCTCTATAATGTTTCGGATAGGATTTTCCATAATACCGCTTGGTACAATAATCAACCTGATGGCATTATATATCTTAACGATACCCTAGTATACGGCTATAAGGGTGTAAACGGTAGCTTAGAAATAAAGGACGGAGCAACTGTTATACTTCCTCATGCATTTTCGAGCAATTCTGACATTACCGGGGTTATTATCCCCGACTCTGTAAAGATCATCGGTAAGCGGGCATTTAATAATGCACGCAACCTCAAATCTATTGTTATTGGTTCAACTAACAGTGCGCTTGAAAGTTTTGAGCGTCAAGCCGCTTCGGGTGCAGATAGCCTTGGAACGGTAACATTCAAGGGTACATACGAGGCATTCAAAACCGCTACCGAAAATGGTGCAGCTTTTGAATCATATAATTTCTACTATTGGTTTACGAATATTGGTGCAAATGCAAAGCTTATTTGTAATGATGAAATCGTTGTAATATCAGCAACAGCTAAGGATCCAACCTGTACCGAGAGAGGAAATATTAGTTACTACTATAACATATTAAACGGAAAATACTATACATCAAAAGATTTCAAAACCGAAATAAACGAAAATGTTTTTATAGATATCACTGAACATACCTTTGGTGAATGGACAGATGAAGTACCTGCAACATGTACATCAACCGGTACCAAAGGACACAAGGATTGTTCAGTATGCGGAAAGCATTTCGACACCGATGGTAAAGAGATAAAAGAACTAACCAATTCTATCGATTCCACCGCTCATAATTATGGTGAATGGTCATCTAATAATGACGGCACACATAGTCGTACATGTTCATATAACAGCGAGCATATTGAAACCGTCAACTGTTCCGGTGGCTCAGCAACCTGTACAGTACAAGCAACCTGTTCTGTATGTTCACAACCTTATGGCGAATTAGCCGCTCACAACTATGGTGAATGGACAGATGAAGTACCTGCAACATGTACATCAACCGGTACCAAAGGACACAAGGATTGTTCAGTATGCGGAAAGCATTTCGACACCGATGGTAAAGAGATAAAAGAACTAACCAATTCTATCGATTCCACCGCTCATAATTATGGTGAATGGTCATCTAATAATGACGGCACACATAGTCGTACATGTTCATATAACAGCGAGCATATTGAAACCGTCAACTGTTCCGGTGGCTCAGCAACCTGTACAGTACAAGCAACCTGTTCTGTATGTTCAGAACCTTATGGCGAATTAGCCGCTCACAACTTTGATCAAGAAAAAGCAGAAGACAAATACTTAGCAAGTGCAGCAACTTGTACAACAAATGTAACTTATTACAAGTCCTGTTCATGTGGCTTATCAAGTAAAGATACAGAAGACGAAGCAACCTTTGAAAAGGATAATTCTGCACTTGGTCATATAGATGGAAATAAAGACCACAGCTGTGATCGTGGATGCGGTGCAAGCTTTGGTACCCATGAAGGTCAAGCGAAGAGTCATGACTGCTTGTATTGCGGAAAACCTGCAAGCGAACACACCGGTGGCACTGCAACCTGTACCCAAAAGGCAAAATGCACCATATGCGGTGATGAATATAACGATGTTTTAGGTCACGATGTTTCCAATACCACATTTGCGAGAACCGAATGGACTCACTGGAACGAATGTTCGAGATGCGGTGATAAATTCAACGAGGCAGAGCATGATTATCAAGAAACTCCCGATCCAAACCTTGAGTTCAACACAAGCGTCTGCACGGGTTGTAATTTAGTAAACAATTTAGGTACAGAGGGCTTGGTCTATAAATATGTAGCGAAGAGCGACTCAAATCCCGAATCATATTATATCGTAACAGGATATACAGGTACCGCAACCGAGGTTAGAATTCCATACTGGGGACAGTCCGGTGAGTATTTGTCTAAGCGTGTAAAATACATTGATTATAGAGCATTCTACGGCAACTCAAGAATTACCAAGGTAGTATTACCTACATGCTTGGTTGAAATAGGCGAAAGAGCATTTTACAGTTGTCCTGCATTAGCTGAAGTAGAGATAACATCCGGAAACATTAGGAGTTATGCATTTAGCAAATGCACCGCTCTTACCGAAATAAATGTACCGGGAAGAATTGAAGAAGGAGCGTTTGATGGTTGTACGTCCTTGACAACGGTTAAACTGTATAGTGGTGTTTCCAGAATACCTAATAGTGCATTTTTGGGTTGCTCTTCTTTAAGCACGATCGAATATAATTACAGAAATAGTATCGTGGAAGGACTTCCGACCAATATTGTTTCGATTGGTGATTATGCTTTTTCCGGATGTACATCGTTGTTAAATGTTGATTTACCATCCGATCTTGAATCTCTTGGTATATGGGCATTCCAAAAAACTGCGATTAAGAGCGTTACCATTCCTTCGAAAATTACCGAAATACCGAAATTTGCTTTTGCGAATTGTAGTGAACTTGCGACTATCACCATTCATAACAATGTAACAAAATACGGTGATAGTGCATTTGAAAACTGTGCTCTTATCACCACTGTTCCGTTCCCCTCTAAGATAACCCACATTGGTAACCATGCATTTGCAGGCACAGCTATTAAAAGCGTTCATATCCCTGCAACCGTTACCACTATATTGAGCAGTGCATTTAGCGATTGTAAATCACTTACATCCCTTACATTTGCGTCGGGTATCAACCTTGCGACCATAAGTGCATTTATTGTCGAAAATACAAAGGTTACCACTATAACCATTCCTGATAGCGTTACCGCCATTAGCGGCCACGCTTTCTGGGAGTCCAAATTGACAACAATAAATATATCCACCAACTCAAAGCTTACATCTATCGGTGACTCGGCATTTAATAATTGTACGCAGTTAAAGAGTATCTATATTCCTAAGGGCGTAACCGAGATTGGTTGGCGTGCATTTTATTATTGCGAGAATTTAGAAACCGTTACATTTGCGGCTAATTCAGAGTTGGTTACCATTGATGAAGAAGCATTCTTCGCTTGCTATAAGCTTAAGAGTATGGTAATTCCTAAGGGCGTAACCTCTATCCCAAACTCAGCATTCGTTGCTTGTCGTGAAATGACCTCTGTAACATTACCTAGTAATCTTACAAGTATAGGAGTAAAAGCCTTTGCGAGTTGCTCTGTGTTAAGCAGTATTTCTATTCCGTCAGGAATTAATACTATTGGTGATATGGCATTCTCGAATTGCTTGGAGTTAAAGTCTGTTACGGTTCCTTCCGGCACCAAACTTGGAAACGGCGTATTTGCTAACTGCCCCCAAATCCAGCTTACCCTTACAGGTAAGGGCGATCTCGTTTTCAAAAACGGTATGCTTATCGATACGGTAACTAAGACGCTACAAATTGTAACCTATACAGGTAGCAAGTTCGTTTTACCGGATGACGGTAGTATTACAACTATCGGAAGTTATGCATTTTATGGCAGTGAGAGCTTAGTCGAACTTGTTATGTCCGAAAGCATTGAAAGCTTTGGTGATCATGCATTTGCAAAATGTCCCAATCTAAAGAGCGTGACCTTCTCTTCTAAGATCACAACTATAACAGATTATGCTTTCTCAGACAGTGGAATTGAATCTATAGTTATTCCTTCCACGATAGAGACTGTTGGAAGATATGCATTCGCTTGGTCCAAATGTTTATATAGCGTAACATTTGAAGGCGTTCCAACCTTTAGTTGGGGTTCATTTGATTGTTGCTACGCCCTTGCTGAACTTATCGAGTTAGGAGGCGATATCAAGTACGGTGATTCTTACGCAAAGAATTATAGTGCGTTCGTGAATAAAGACGGTGTTACTAAGGTTACCAAGACTGGTGATTTCGCATTTGTTACTATCGATTCCGATCGTTACATGATCGCTTACACCGGAACCGATACCGATATTGTTATCCCAAGCGGTACTACTCATATTAAGTCGTATGCAATGGCGTACAATGATAAAATAACCTCGCTTGTTATTCCTGAGGGCGTAGTATCTATCGGTGATTTTTCATTCTGTGGTTTGAAGTCAATGACAAGCGTTACATTACCGACATCGCTTAAGAGTATGGGTAATCGCGTATTCAGCGACTGTTTATCTCTTGAATCGATTAACCTTCCGGAGGGATTGGAATCTATCGGTCGGAATGCATTCCAGTATTGTCCGTTTAGACATATTACGATTCCGTCTACGGTTACTACGATGGGTGAGGAAATGTTGGCTTCCAATGAATATTTAGAAAGCATAACGCTACCGTTTGTTGGTTTGAGTATAGACGGAACTGAAAAAAATAGATTGCTCTATTTGTTCAGTGTTAGTAGTAGTAATATAGATAAAACTAAGTTCTATCAGGTTAAAGAGACTTCATCATCGGTCTTAGGCCACTATATTCCGCTTTCACTTAAGACTGTTACCATAACCGGCGAATCGATTATAAGAGGCTTTTCTTCATTTACCAGTATAGAAACAGTATATGCACCAAACGGTACGAGTATAGGTGATTTTGCATTTTCCGACTGTACTTCTCTAACAGAAGTTGTATATCCCACCGATACCCTTACTTCGATTGGAAAGTATGCTTTTAGGAATTGTACATCCTTATCGGGCATTACGTTACCTCTCAATGTTGGTACAATGGGACAATATATTTTTGAGGGTTGTACCTCATTGGATTACGTGGTGTTCCCAAGAACGGTTGAAAAAGCGATTCCAAGAGATTCATTTGGCATGATTGTTAATAACTTGTATTACAATGGTACCATGACAGACTATCTTTCACTTTCTTTTGCTGCACACAATACACTTAGTAATTTTGCAAATAATGTTTATTTATTGCAGCCTAATGGTAGCTATGCACCGCTCACAGGTGAAGTTGTTATCACTGAAGATGTAAAATCTATAGGTAATTATGCCTTCTATGGCTATCAAAATATTACGAATATCGTAATCCCTGAGGGTGTAGAATCAATAGGTGCTAGTGCATTTGAGGGTTGTTCTTTGACAAGTGTTGTTATTCCGTCGAGTGTCACCACTATTTCGTCCAAAGCATTCGCAGATTGTACCGGTTTGACCGAAATAGAATTTAAAGGCACCATGAATCAATGGAAAGCAATAAAAAAGAGTGCTGATTGGAATAAAAATGTCACGGCAACGATAATCTGTACAGACGGAACAATATAACTTTATTCGGATTATAGACCTAATTCAAAACATATAATTACTTCAAATTATATAACGAGTATAGGCTATATGACTAATTCAGATTATATAAAGAATTTAAATTATAAAAGGAATTCAGCTCATAAAAGGAATTCAAAGAATTTAAATTATAAAAGGAATTCAGTTATTTAAACCGAAACACTGCGGTGTTTCGTACTCAAAAAGCCCATCGATGATTCGGTGGGCTTTTTAATTAACCTTTTTAGTTTATTCGTTTTTTACAAGGAAACTAAGTTCCTATACTATCGTGTTATATTCGTCCGTCCGCTGTCATTCCCTGTCCTATCATACTAACTTCCGTCTTGTCATACTGAGTGTTTGAATGATTGAACTGCTATTCGTCCGCTGTCATACTGAGCGTAGCGTAAGCGAAGTCGATCTGCAACGCAGTGCAAGGCATAGCCTTGCAGTATCTTGGGACGAACAAATGGACGGAAACGATGCGCCGATTTGTATCTTTTGGACGACTTCCGTTTTAGGCACGAAACTAATTATGTATAAAAAAGACAATGGTAATGCTACCACCGTCCCAATAATTAAAAATATAGATATAAATTATCCTAATAAAAATTAGTCTAAATAGTTTTCTTTAAGAACTCGTGCCAACTGATCGGGACAGCTTGTGCCCTTTATTCCGCAATTTATACCTTGTAATAGGTTGACGACTTCTTCTACAGGTCTACCTTCGCATAGCTTTGCTACTCCTTGAGTATTACCCATGCAACCGCCTGTAAACTTTACCGATAAAATAATTCCGTTTTGCACTTCGACATCTACAAATCTCGAGCATACACCTTTTACTTGATATTTCATATTTTAACTCCTTATTTTTGATTGTAAAAAAATTTTATCATAATTGCAAAAAAATGTCAATAACCTCTTTATTTTTACAATTAATAGTGCTATAATTAAAAATATAATGTGAATTATTCTAAACAAGAGTTGCATTATACGGAACGTATTTCACATTCATAGGGAGGATTTATGAGGAAGCATAGGCATGGTAAAGGTTCAAATGAAGAATTGCATGATATCGATTCGTCGGAGGTAGAGGATATTTTTAGAGATCAAGATATCGATGACGGCGGAGATATTCATTTTGATTTAGGTGATGAAAATGGATCGTCGAGCGATGATTTTTCGACAGATTTTACGCTTCCATTTGATGATTTCTCACGTGAAAGTAAAAATGATGACGATGAAACCATTAAAATCGAGGATAATATCGAAACTGTTGTAGAGGATGAGATTACATCCTCGGTTAATACTGTGTCGTTTGATTCAAATGATGGCGAGTATGTGGAGGAACATCCCCATTTTGAAAGTACCGATATATCGGATGCTAATTCTGTAAAGGTTCAAAAAACCGTGGTCGATACGCTTATTGTCAATAATGTAATAGGCGGTAAGGGGTTAGGCGGTCAACCTGTCAATGTAACGGTCAAGACTGGAGAGAGTAAGCATAATGTTTATAGTTTAGAGGATCTTGCAGTTCCCGAATCTCAAAAGGGTAAAGTTGTTTCCGCAAAGGATGAACAGATTGTTAAGGAATATGATATCGTTAAGGACGGTAAGGCAATAGTCACCACTCGTCGATTGATTATAGATTCCGATTATAGACTTGATATTCCTATTGAGCGTGTAGGCGGTATATCAAGTTCGAGCGTTAACGAGCTAAAGGTCGGTAAACTGATATTCGGTGTATTATTTGTTGTGATTATGGCGATAAGCTTGCTTTATGATTTTAATCCGTTACTTGGAGACTTGACTTGGTTAAACTATGTTATTGTCGGTGTAGGTGTTTTGTTGGGAATAATCGGTATTATTCTTTTGGCTACATGCTTTAGACATAGATTTGCCATCAATATTTATACCGATAGTTTGATGCCAATAGCCTCACTGCAAAACGAGGTTCACAAGAAAGATACTGCACTTATAAGTTCTGTAATTTTCGCTAAAAAAGGTAAAGAATTCGATAAATTTACAGGAGAATTCGGTGCATTGGTCATCCAACTTAAGGATGCATTGGAAAATAGACTGTAAAAACGAAAATATAATTAAAATATACTAATAAATTCAAAAAAATTAGTTGACACCCCGACTTAGATGTGTTATAGTAGATTAGCACCCTAAGGGATATGGGGTGTAATTTTTTATCGAAGGAGTTTCATTTTATGGCAGCTAAAGAAGCTCGTGCAAGAATCACACTATCATGCACTGAATGCAAACAACGCAATTACAATACCAAGAAGAATAAGAAAAACTCTCCGGACCGTATCGAATTGAGCAAATACTGTCGTTTCTGCAGAAAGCATACTATTCATAAAGAAACGAAATAGTTAGCGGAGGATATTATGGCAAAAGACGCATCTAAAAGAGCGAAGAAAAATGTCGTTAACGATAAGCCCGTTAATGGTAAGAACAAAAAGTCTGGTAATGGCTTTAAGAACTTTTTTAAGAAGATCGGCGACGGTTTCCGTAAATTAAAGTCCGAGCTTAAAAAGGTAACTTGGCCTAATTTCAAGGATGTTTTAAAGCAAACAGGCGTAGTTTTGTTTGTTACTCTTTGTTTCCTTATCGTTATAGGTTGTTTCGACATGGGCTTGGGCGCAATACTTAAACTTTTAACAGCATAGAGGTTAGGTTATGGATAATGAAGTTCAAGACAAGAGCAGTTTAGCGCATTGGTATATCATTCACACTTACTCAACATTTGAGCGTAAGGTTCGTGATGATATTCTCCAAATGGTTGAGAATAACGGATTACAAGACCGTATTTTTGATGTTGTCGTACCCGAAAAGGACGAAGTTATCGAAAAGAACGGTAAACGCAAAACTGTACGTCGTTGTAAATTTCCATCCTACGCTTTTATCAAAATGATATATAGCGACCATGTTTATTTTATGGTTACTCGTATTCACGGAGTTACCCACTTCGTTGGATTGGGCGGTAAGCCTGAACCACTTCCTCCCGAGGAAGTTCGTAGAATGGGACTTGAGAAGATTAAAGCTGCCGATCTTGGATTAGAGATTGGTGACCAAGTTCAGATCATATCAGGTGCATTCGAAAACCTCGATGGCGTTGTAAGGAAGATAGACGAGGATGCCGGCTTGGTAGAGATCGAGATATCCATTTTTGGTAAGACCACTCCGATCAAGTTGGAATTCAACCAAGTGCAGAAAAAGTTCGTCGACTAATCGACTATAATAATTAGGATATAATATAATAGATATTTTCCGAGCTTATGGCTCGATAAATATTTGGGAGAAGGGTAAATTTTTCATGCCTTTCGTTAAACCACGTTTGCATAGGGAGGTAAAACTATGGCAAAAAAGATTAAGGCTGTTGTAAAGCTTCAGCTTCCGGCCGGTAAGGCTACTGCGGGCCCACCCGTAGGTTCAACTCTTGGTCCTCATGGTATCAATATACCCGGATTCGTTAAAGAATTCAATGAGAAGACCGCTAAACAAGCAGGATTAGTAATACCTGTAATCATGACGATTTATGCTGACCGTACCTTCAGTTTCATTCTGAAGACACCACCCGCACCCGTTCTTATCAAGAAAGCTTGCGGACTTGAGACAGCTTCCGGTACACCTAACAAGGTTAAGGTTGCTCAACTCACTAAGGCTCAGGTTGAAGAAATCGCTAATATCAAAATGCCCGATCTTAACGCAGGTTCTTTAGAAGCAGCTTGCAGCATGATTAAAGGCACCGCTCGTTCTATGGGCATCACCGTTGAAGAGTAATTAGGAGGTATATTATGGCAAAGTTTAAAGGTAGCAAAAGATATACCAAGGTATTAGCTAATGTAGAAAAGGGTAAGATTTACGATTACCAAGAAGCTATCAAACTATCCGTTGCTAACGCTAACGCTAAGTTTGATGAATCCATGGAAGTTCATATTCGTTTGGGTGTAGACCCTCGTCAAGCTGACCAACAGGTTCGTGGCGTATGCGTACTTCCTAACGGAACAGGTAAAAAGGTTAGAGTTTTAGTTATCGCTAAGGGCGCTAAGGCTGACGAAGCAGTTGCTGCCGGTGCAGATTATGTTGGTGCTGAAGAGATTATCGCTAAGATTCAAAACGAGGGATGGTTCGAATTCGATGCATGTATCACCACTCCCGATATGATGGGTCAAGTTGGCCGTATCGCAAGAATTTTGGGACCTAAGGGCTTGATGCCTAACCCCAAGAGTGGTACAGTTACTATGGACATCAATAAGGCTGTTCACGATGTTAAGGCTGGTAAGGTTGAGTATAGACTCGATAAGACCGGTATCATCCACGTATGCTTCGGTAAGGCAAGCTTCGATTTAGAAAAGTTGATTGAGAACTTCACAACTCTTCTTGATGCAATCGTTAAGGCTAAGCCGGCTGCATCTAAGGGAACATATCTTAGAAGCGTAGTTATCGCAAGCACAATGGGCCCCGGAATCAAAGTTTCCTATAATAAGGCTCAAGCATAGTGATTAATTATATCTTTCTTCCGAAAAAAAATCGGAAGAAAGATATTAAAAATCGTTGACAGAATATGTCAATTGTTATAAAATATAATAGTTCAATCTAAGACAGTAAGCGGTCAATGACCTTAAAGTTGCTTACCGAGATGGCGACTAAACAAATATAATGTGTTTACGGTTATCTCTTGTCTTGTTGAACAAGAGTATTTTTTTTGTAATAAACCACACAGTGGAATATATGGAGGTAAGATAATGGCTTCTAAAGCGATCATGACAATGAAACAAGAAGTTGTCGAAGAGATAAAGCAATTGATCCAAAATTCTTCTTCCGTTGTTATCGTTGGTTATCAAGGTATAACCGCTGAGCAAGATACCGAATTACGTGCTGAATTGCGTAAGGGCGAAGTAACCTATAAGGTATTAAAGAATCGTCTTGTTCGCATTGCTCTTAATGAGTTAGGCTACACAGAGTTCGACGCATTGCTCGAAGGACCTAATGCAGTTGCTTTCTCACCTGCTAAGGATCCCGTTATTGCTGCTAAAGTTTTATGTGATACCGCTGCTAAGAATAAAAACTTAGTTATCAAAGCCGGTATTGTTGACGGAACAGCTATCGACGTTAACGGCGTTAAGGAATTGGCATCCTTGCCCTCAAAAGAAATTCTTGTTGCAAAAGTACTTGGAACACTCCAAGCACCCATCACAGGTTTTGTACGTGTATTAAACGGTACAATAGGCGGTCTCGCTATAGCACTCAAAGCTATCGCAGACAATAAAAACTAATTAAAATAAAAATAATCGGAGGATAATAAAATGGATATTCAAAATTTGATTGAAGAAATTAAGGCTATGACAGTTCTCGAGTTAAACAACCTTGTAAAGGCTCTCGAGGAAGAATTTGGTGTAAGTGCTGCTGCTCCCGTTGCTGTTGCTGCTGCTCCTACAGGTGCTCCCGCTGCTCAAGCAGAAGAGAAGACAGAGTTCACCGTAGTATTAAAGGGCTACGATGCAGCTGCTAAGTTAAAGATCGTTAAGGCTGTTAAGGAAGCTACAGGTCTTGCTCTTGGTGAAGCTAAGGCTCTCGTTGACGCTGCTCCTAAGGCAATCAAAGAGAACATTTCTAAAGAAGAGTGCGATAAGCTCGTTGCTGCTCTTAAGGAAGCTGGCGCTGAGATCGAAATCAAATAGTTTATATTTGATAACTAAATCAGTAAAAATTGAACCGTTCCGTTATAGAACGGTTCTTTTTATATTATGCTAATCTACTTTGACTTTTTCTTTACTAAAAGGAATGGTTGAATATAGTGAACTTATAAAGAAGTATTGATAGTTAATGATCTTTGTTCACTCTCATATTAAATTTTGTCTGTTATTAAATTGTGCAAATGTCTGTCCGTTGTTATAGTGAGTAGAAAAATTGAATATTCGTCCGCTGTCATACTGACTTCCGCCCTGTCATACTGAGCGTAGCGTAAGCGAAGTCGAACTGCAACGCAGTGCAAGGCT
>CAZUET010000044.1:0-12073 GCA_964619685.1 uncultured Christensenellaceae bacterium | reverse complement strand
GAGTAAAGTAATGATCAATTACAAGGATTATAAGCTAAACAATGATGATATAAAATTCCTTAACTATATAGAAGAATGCTGTATAGGTGGACAGAATAAGCTCACATTGGATTATAAGGGTTATCCTTTTGAAATAGTTCCGCACGGAAAGATGATAGAAATCGTTATCGATAATGACACAGTTGGATATTATAAAGGATTCAATGATCTAATTTTGCATCATATAATCGATGGGCATTCAATGATCGAAATTGTCAAGTATTTAGATTTTTGGGATAGATAATTAGGACGAAAAAGCAAGTACGAATTAGTGCTTGCTTTTTTATAAAATAAAGAATAAGTATTAGGAAAAAATATCTTATAATATATTCTTTTAGTATATATTGATTAAATATTTTTATAAATATATATAATATAAATAATTATTAATAGGCTGTGGACGATGATTGATACGGATAGCCGTCCACAAGATACCAAACGGCGTATCGTTTCCGTCCAAGATACTGCTCTGTTACACCTCGCACTGCTTCGCAGTTCGACTACGCTTATGTTCCGCCCAGTATGACAAGGACGAAAGTCGATATGACGGCAGACGAGCATTTGTATAAGTTATTTTTTTTAAAGCCCGGCATTTCCGTCCTACTTTTTTTTCGTTTTCACCCGCAGGATACAAAATTGTTAAACAATTTGATTTTCGCTCAGCTTGGGTATGACCGGACGGGAAACAGTATAACTTAATAAGTCGATTGTCAACTTCATTGACTCGATATGTTCTCGCTATCATACAATTCGATATGAGATAAGTCCCATTAGGGATTTATCTCGATAGCGGACGAGAGAATCATCGTACGACAATAGACTAATTAAAAGGTTTTGCCGGAGCGTAGATAGTCTGCTAAGAGATCTCTGGCATATATTCCGCTTCCGTATCTTGCAACCTCTGTAATCTTGTTCGGTGCGTATGTAGATGTATAAGTATCTATAACTATATAATAAGTATCGTTATCCTTAATACTGCTGACGATAGACTTATCATAATAACAATGGTACCTTTCGTTATTGGTATTGATAAACTTGTTCTTTAGATTATATCCCTTAATCGTGCCTAATACAATCTCGTTATCAAATGGCAATATCGAGAAAAGATTAGCATAAGTGATATTTCCACTATATAAGTCATAAGGACTTCTTGGAGATAAAAATCCGCCACCTAATACGATATTATATTTTTTGCCCCATTTTTCGACACCTGCATTATAATACAGTTCTGCGACCTTATCACAAATGGTATTCGAATAAATGGTTCTACTCGTTTCTCCTAAGATCGTGGTATAGGGATTTTCATTCGGGAAATACTTATTGAATATCTTCTCAACGACCTCGTCTCCTTCATATAAGGATGAAGAATAGGTCGAAGATGGCACTGTATATGCAGATACCGAGCTCTTTTTAGTAACTACATTATAGCTAAATTGAGAAATACCTATCGCTCTATTCTCTCCGCCAGACTGCATATGATATACATCGTATTTATCTTTTACAACATAATTTTGATGGGTATGCCCCTCAAGAACTAAATCAACATAACCGTTTGATAGGGATGTATCATAGTAATAATACCCCTTATCGGTCATAAACTCCTCGTCATTCGCATAGGTTTGAGATCTTGAAAAGGTGTTTCCGTCATGCAAGGAATAAACTATCAGTTCACATCCCTCTTCTTCACGCAAACGAGTGGATTCAGCCTTGACCAAATTTGTTAAGTCATCACCTACAGCAAAATCGAGTCCTTGGGTAAATTCGCCCGAAATGGAGCTTAAACAGTTACCGATTGCTCCGATAATTCCTATTTTTATGCCTTGCTTTTGTACAACAACAGAGCCTTCAACTCCCTCGATAGGCTCACCGTTATAGGTCGCATTGATAGCAAGAATGGGGAAATTCGCCCTTTTTGTATTTGCTATTATAGAATCAACGCCCCAATCAAACTCGTGATTACCTAAAGTCATCGACACAAAAGACATCTCATTCATCCATTCGGTCATCAATGCACCTCTGTTTGAGGACGATTCGACAGTTCCTTGCCACATATCTCCCGACGCTATCAAAATTTCGTCACGAGATGGCTCGTCATACAGCATTTTTATATATGTTGTCAATTCGTCAACGCCGACTTGAGAGCCGTTATCCATAAATTTACCGTGAAGATCATTAATTGCAATGAAACTTAGATCGATTACAACCTTCATATCACAGGTATCACAGTATCCGTTATTATCGGCATCGGTATGGCTGGTACAATCGGATAAAATATATGTAACAGCTTCCGAATATTTACTATCGGCATACTCGTCATTACCTACTGCACATACCTGTATACTTTGACGATCGGTAAGTTGCACGCTCGTATTTTCGGTAAAAACTCCATAACCGCTATTAATTTTATAACGGTAACCGCTTGCATCAGGAATAGTATTCCAAGTAGCCAGTCCGTTAGCATCTACAGATACTGTAGGTACGGAAAGTCTTTCTTTTTCGACAATATTACCATAATTACCATTATTACCGTTATTATTGTTACCGCTATTATCCTTTATAACATCGCACGCAGGCAATACTACACACGCAAGCATAATCAATATTGCCAATATTACCAAAAGCCTTTTAGATCTTATCATAATAGTTCTCCAATTTTTTTACCAAACAAAGTTTGACTTCGCATATTCTCCGTTATCTATGAGTATATCCTCTGCCGTCATAGATCTATTTATCACCGTTACAAAATACGCCCATTCTGCGATTTCTTCAGCAGATGCCCACTTTGGTATAAGTGTTTCATTCATTATTTCGTCCCATAATTTAGGATCATTCATAACATGAGCATTAAGCTCTGTCGTAACTCCGCCCGGTGATAAGCTATTAGCGGTTGCACCATACTTAGCAACACGAAGTGCTACATTCTTCATATAACTCACCATACCGCCTTTACTTGCCACATACTCGGGGAACTCCGCTCCCGTTCTTGCACTTGCGGACGCAATAAACAGAACGCTCTTAATCCCATCATGAAATGCATATTTTTCGGTAACTCTAATAGTACCTTTAAGATTAATATCTATATCTCTCCCCGAATCCTGTACACCTGCATTATTTATAACAATGTCGACTGCATCTATTCCTGGGAGCTCGGCGGTAATATCGCACAAAATATGTTCATAGTTATCGTCAACAACAGTCGACGGCAGTGGGTCAAGCCCTATAACGCTATGTCCTTCGGATAAAAACTTAACGGCAATCGCTCTACCGATACCCTTACTCGTTCCGCTTATCAGCACTCGCATGGTCTAACTCCTTTTTTCTAAATTCAAAATATTCATTACCGATTCCGTCTTTTTTCCACTTCTTACATATGGCAATTCCTATTGGTGAAAAGATAATTTCAAACAGTAATTCGAATAGCATCCCGCTCATTGCACACATCACACATTGCAATATGTTCCAACCAAAAAATCTATAGCTGACCATAAATGCAAATACTAAATTATCAAAAAGCTGACCTACTGCGGTAGATAGATAGCTTCTCGCAATAAATGCGATAGCGCTGTCGGGGTTTTTGATAAATCTCTTACCTATTAGCCAATTTGTGACATTATTCAATATCGACGATACCAAAAATGCAACCGAGCTTCCCAACAAAACATACCAGCTTCCCGAAAATGTTTTATTCAGTGCATCTATTATTACACCCTCCGAGCCTTCCACAAAGGATTGGCTCCACACACCGGGAATCAGACTTGCTAAGAAAAATATCAAGCAAAAGAATAGATTCAATATCAGTGCAAGCACAGATATTTGAGTAGATGCCTTAGGTCCGAAATGCTTTGTCACTACATCCATTGATAAGAATGAAAGCCATGAAATCAACATTCCGCAATCCAATGCTATCCAATCGACACCAAGATCAATGCTTTTATTGGCAAGTAGATTCATGGAAAACACCGTTATTGCAAACAGCGTTAATACAACAGCCGGAACAGACCGTAATAGTATAACGAGTTCTTTGAACTCTCTTTTTATCTTTTCTCTCATTTTTGAAAAATGACGCAATTTAACCCTCTTGAAGATATGGAATAAATTACGCCACTATACCTCCATAGTTTTATTTACAGACAGGATGGTTACGAACTGTCTATTATTTATCGACTTATTACTTACATTATCTAAGAAACACCGCTAAACGGCAGTGTTTACCTAAAAGCAAGCCACTTATAATATCATTTATAATAAGTAATGTCAAGCACAAACGCTGCGAGACAAAACAAAATCGAATACTACTCTATTTTTACGCCCAATTCAAATGCTTTATCAAGAGAGATATTACCGTCAATATCGCCTACGCCCTCGACTCCGCCTGCAAAAAGCACACATTCGAGCTTAGCATTTTCAAAACATTCTACCCAGCCTTGAATATCCTTAACTGCACCGTCCACTGCATGCTGATCATCGTCCTGAGCGGTTGCAATAAGATAAACTGATCGGAATGCATAATCACTGCTATACAATGGGTTTGCTCTATCGAGCATGGTTTTAAGCTGACCGCTTACGCTGTAATAGTATATCGGGGTCACAAAGACCAATACATCTGCATGAAGCATCTTCTCGACAACACCGACTGCATCGTCATTGATAACGCATTTTTGCGTACGCTGACAAGCCATACAACCACGACAAAAAGCTATATTTTGCTCGCTCAAATCCACTCGTTCTACCTTATGACCGACACTCAAAGCACCGGCCATAAATCTTTCGGCAAGTTTATTTGAATTTCCGTTCTTTCTATAACTTGACGTAATAACTAATACATTTTTCATCTCTATTCTCCTATAATTATAGACGCTTTTGCATTTTCGTCATCAATTATTACTTCACCTATCGACGGAGCCTTTATATATCCGCTATATGGATTCTTTACGCTTACTATTGGCGTAGTAACATCAGCTTCAACAGTAGATTTTTCAAAGCTTAGATCGGTATCTATCATTTTACAATTAATAAGTTTAAGATCTGTACAATAACAGAAGGGTTGTGTTCCCTCTATCGTGCAATTTTCAAGAGTCAAGCCTTCCGAGTACCAAGCAAGGTATTCACCCTTGATAATACTATCTTTAACATAAATATTTTTACCGTGCCAAAAAGCATCTTTTGTTTGGAATATGCAGTTTTCAAAGGTCGCATTTTCGATATACTGAAATGAATATTTCCCCTTAAACTTGACATTTTGGAAGTCAAGATCGGATGATCTCATCATAAAATATTCACTTTCTGCCGTGGTATCGTACATTTTACATTCTCTAACAGACCAGCCAAATTCGGGCGATATTATATCACAATGTGATATTTCGATATTACCGCATTCACGCAAAGCCTTTATTCCATGCATAATAGTACTATCGATCCTTGCATTATGGGTATACCAAAGAGATGCACGACAGTTGGGCGTCATTTTAGAATATGAAATTACCAAATTGGTTACATGCCAAAATGGATAGCGAAGGTCGAAAAAGCAGTGATCTACTCTAACATCACGACATTCTTTTATCGCACTTTCACCGTCGGCTTCGCCTGAAAAACGGACATTTTGAACTAAAATATCCCTTTTACCGTATAAGGCACGCTCCTGATCTAATTGAACATCTTTAATAATTTCCATTTTTAATAGCTTTGATTTATCAACTCAAATGTTGTCAGGTTGTAATATTCGTCGCCAATCTTACCTGCATGGTGGCGTGTTCCGCACTCGGTAAAGCCCTGCTTACGGAAAAGCGACAATGCCGACGAATTATATGAAGGAACCTCACACCATAGTGAGTGTATTTTATGCTCATAAAGTGCATATTTACATAACAGGCTGAGAACCTCGGAGCCAAATCCCCTATATCTATAAAGCGGATCGGCGATGTAAACAGCGACCTTGGCGGAGTTTATATTCTGATCCAAATCATAGATCATACAAAAACCAATGGGTTTTTTGGTGCTTTTTTCGATTATCTCAAATCTAACGATAGAGGTAGACGATATACCCTGTCTAAACCACTTCTTTTGTACAGCCTCTGCCATAGGCTCTGCAAGAAGCATATCACGCATTATCATGGGCTCCTTAAGCCATTCGGTATAATTCTCAAAATACTTAGAGCTTGAGGGGCTGAGAATGAATTTTAATCCTACCATTTTTTTGCCTTTCATCGTATTTTCTCCTTTATTTATTTCTTTTGTTTGCTGTAACCCTATTTAATGAGCTTTGGTGGGGTTACGATAGGTATTTGACCGAATGACGAGGTTATATCCGCAATAAGGGTACTCATTCTACAAGTCAAATTATTGAGAAGCGGACCGTTGGAATTTTTAAACTCCTCGGCTAAATTGACATCGTTCCAATTCATCTCGTCCTTTGAAAACGGATTCTTTGTAAGTATAACGCCAAAAACAACATTGAGAGAAAACAACTTACCTGCACCGAAATCCAACGATCTCGATATCTCAAAGCGAACCTTATCTTCGGCAATGTTATAAGACGAAACGCTATCCTTAACAGTCAGTTTGTTCTCACTCTGCGTGGGCAACGACAAAAAATCGTAGTCAATGTGAGCAAGAAATAGTTGGCATTCTTTTAAAAAATATCTATCAAAATCAAACATTATGTTCTCCTTATTCTTCTTTATTGAAGAAGCTTTCTATTTGAATTTTATCTGCAATAAGCTGTCCTTGAACAAGATCGGCTCTTCCGCCACCCTTGCCGTTAAGCGCTGTGTTTAACGCTTTTGCCAGCTCCCTTATATCCTCATACTTGGAGGCTATCTTATAGGAGTAACCGCCGTTAGTTTCCGAAAATACACAAGCGACCTTAGACAATTCTAATGCACCGTTCAAAACATCCTTAGATGCAAATGACGGACAAAATACGAGAAACCTTCCGTCCGTTGGTTTCAACGAATCAACTATAGACTTCGTGACCATACGCTTAAGCTCTGAATTTTCTCTACCAATATCGTTATTATGCTCTAACTGCTTATTGACTGCTGTCGATACGGCATAAGGCTTAACGCTAAGCAACGAACCCGATATTTCAGCATCACGACATACGCCTTGAATGTACTCCAACGCTTCGTTTTGACAAAGCAGTGTCAATCTCGAATTACCTCTATTTTTATAGCAATCGACTATCTTTATCAAGCCTACCTCACCGGTATATGATACATGAGGTGCACAGCATGCGCAATAATCGTATCCCTCTATCTCTACTATTCGTGGAGATGATAGCTCCAATTTGGAACGATAGTTAATACTTTGTAATTCGATTTCGTTAGGAAAATATGTTTTTACAGGCACATTCTCCATAACTATCATATTCGCTTCCTTTTCGATAGCTATTAAATCATCCTTACTAAACGGACCGTCAAAATCGACATCCATACCGTATTCGCCCATATGAAAACCGACATTAGAATACCCAAACTGCCTATGTACTACAGATGATACTATATGCTCGCCCGTATGGTTGCGTTCCTTACGGATACGCTCATCTTTATCGAGTACGCAATGCACAGTTTGACCGACAGCTATCGGCTTATCGATAATATGCATTATTCCGTTATCGGTAACCTGTACGTCAAAAACATTATTACCGTCTATCATTCCCTTATCAGCCCTTTGCCCGCCTGCTTCGGGGAAAAAACCTGTGCGTTCAAAATAGATGCCGTACCCTTTATCGAGTTCGATACAGTCGGTTACGATTACATCGAACTCAAATAGCTTATTATCCTGATAAAACAATTCGTTCTTATTAATATCCATAGCACTTTATTAGTTGACTTGAGAAAGCCTACTCATAAGCTTACTATTGGTACTTGTAACATACTTTTTAATAAGCCAGTTTGTAAGTACGAAACATGGTACCGCTGCGGTCAAGGCAATACCTAAGTAAGCCCACATTTGATTGGTTATCTCGTTAATCGGAGTCATAGAGAAAAGATTGACAGGTTTACCCAATATAACAAGGTCGACAGAGGACAACCCCCATCCCAAGAAAAACAGTATAACCATGCATACATATAGACAGACATGCTTAAAGTCGAAGGGCATACATATACTGAATAGCTGTACAAATGCACCGAATGCAAGAAGTACGACGGAAACCGTGGTCATTTGATCCTCTGTAAGCGTAAATCCAAGTGCTTCGGATAGGAACATTCTTACAATCTGGAGGAATGCAACCGAAACTACAATACTGATACCGCCTGGCAATGATTTTGCCAAAACATTTGGTAAGAACCGCCCCTTGACCAACTCTTTATTAGGCTCGAGTGCCAAAATAAATGACGGAATACCTATCGTTACAGCACCGACTAATGTAATATTTGTCGGCTCGTACGGATAAGTGTACGGAATAAAGATAAATAGCAAGGTAAGCAATGCTGAATACACCGTCTTTATCAAATAAAGTGCTGCTGTTCTTTGTAGGTTATTTATACTGCGTCTACCCTCTGCAACTATCTTTGGCATAGATGCAAAATTGCTGTCCAACAAAACGAGCTGTGATGCATTTCTTGCAGCATCGGATCCTGATGCCATTGCAATACTACAATCGGCTTCTTTAAGTGCAAGAACATCGTTTACGCCGTCACCGGTCATACCTACCGTGTGTCCGTCAGCCTTGAGTGCCTTAACAAGCTTAAGCTTTTGATCGGGGGTTACTCTACCGAATATCTTATATTTACGGCTGACCTCTTGGATTTCCTCATCCTTTACAGTGGTCATATCTATGGCTTCGCATTCCAATAGACCTGCTTTCTTAGCAATAGCTGATACAGTTATATGATTATCACCTGAAATGATACGAATATCAACATTCTGTTCTCTAAAGAATTTAAGAGTATCGGGAGCTTCTTTTCTTATCTTATCACCGATAATTATCAAGCCCATGACCTTGATATCGGTAGGCAAAACTGCCTCTTTCATCTCAGTTTTAGATGAAACAAGCACTAATACACGCTCACCTTGAGATGTATAATATTCAAGAATCTCGCTATATTCATTTACACTTTCGCCTAAAACGAATTCGGGAGCACCCATAATGATACTGCCCTTATCGGCAACAGAAATACCGCTCCACTTACGGTCGGATGAAAATGGTGCAACAAAGCTCGCTTCTACATCAACAGTATCGGGATAACGCTCCTTGATTGCCATAAATGTGGGGTTCGTATCGGGTAAAAGATTTGTCAAAATGGTCAAAGCATCATCAATATCCTTTGGTGACGAGTGAACGCTATCAATACTCTCTACCTGCATACTACCCTCGGTAATCGTACCTGTTTTATCTAAGCACAACACATCAACTCTTGCAAGCGTTTCTATACAATACAAGTCTTGGGATAAGGTCTTATGCTTAGATAATCTAATTACACCTACTGCAAATATGGTCGAGGTCAAAGCGACTAAGCCTTGAGGAATCATACTTGACATAGCGGATGCCATTTTTATTATTGATGCAGAAAGCTCCGTTTTTTCTAAAAAGAAACTCTTAAGGAATAACAGCAAGCCTAAGGGAACGACTACAAAACTCATTATTCTAATAATGGTCCTTAATGACTTCAATATATCACTTGTAGTTTCCTTGACATACTTAGCCCCGTTGGTTATCTTAGTTGCATAATTATCGTTACCGATATGAATAACTTTAGCCTTTACCTTACCGCTGACAACAAATGATCCCGACAATAGCTCATCGCCTACATTTTTGACGATAGGATCGGATTCACCTGTTATCAAGGATTCATTCACCTCTACAGAGCCGTCAATAACGGTACAGTCAGAGCATATTTGATTACCTGCCGACAATATCATTATATCATCAAGCACTATTTCGGGTACCGATATCTCTCTATGCTCACCGCCACGAATTACCGTAACTCGTGGTGCAGATATAAGATTGAGCTTATCTATGGTTCGCTTAGCCTTAACCTCTTGAACAATTCCTATTATAAGATTTATAAGTGCCGGCAACACAAAGGTGGAATTCTTGATAGAATTACCCAATGTTATCGTCAATATAAACAAAGCAAGGTTTAAAAAGTTAAACAGCGTGCATGCATTGGTCTTAAGTATTTGTAAAAACGATTTTGATTTTATGGTGCAATTACCATTAACTCTACCGTCCGCAATACGCTCATTAACCTCATCATCGCTAAGTCCTATAGAATAAGCTTCGCTAACAGCATCAGTTACCATAGCATCACCGTTATCGCATATTTTCAACTCTTCTATTTGATTATCGGGCATAGATTTATTTTCGTCCATAATTATTCCTTCATTTTCTTTTTAGCACGCTGAAGTGCGTTATCAACCTGTTTTACCGATATATTCTTCGATTGAGCAATATCGCTATAGCTATTTCCCTCAATAAACGCTAATGTTACATCGAATTCAAGATCGGTCAGCTTACCTCGCAAAGCCTCTCGCAATTCTTCCCGTCGCTCCATTATTATTACTCGTTCTTCAGGTCCAGGCTTATTAGACGGAATATCAAAATACTTTCCGCTATCCTCATCGGTATTGAGCGAAATGACTTCGGCACGCCGTTTGAGCATGTATTCAGCCTTTTCAAGATCCTTCAACCGCCTACGCATGATCACATATGCGAATGTCGAAAGCTTACTCTTAGTATTATCATACAATTTTACCGCCCGACAAAAAGCACTCCTCGCTTCTTGGAGAAGATCATCCGTAGTATATCCGCTTATCTTAAACTTTTTGACAAGAGAATATATCATGGGCTCGTAATTATGCAACAGTAATTCTAATGCAGAATTATCGTCCTTGGCTTTTTGAATCAATTCAATCTCGTCCAATTATTTCTTCTCCCTTTGGATATAGCATCCGTATAAAGCAATACCGGTAGCAACCGATGCATTAAGCGACGATACATTTCCCGTCATAGGAATGCTGACCATACCGTCACAGAGCTTACTCGTAAGCTGTTTAATCCCTCTACCCTCGTTACCGACTACTAACGCTAAATCGCCTGTCAAATGCGCATCCGCTAATGCCACACCGTCCATATCTAATCCGTATACATTGAAAAACTTATCATTAAGCTCTCTAATTGTATCATTAATATTTGTAACCTTAGCTATCTTCATATATTGAGTAGCTCCTGCCGATGTTTTGATAACGGTCTCGTTGACTGTCGCCGAACGCTGTTTAGGTATAACGATTCCGTCTACACCCATGCACTCGGCAACTCTGATAATACTGCCAAGATTATGCGGATCTTCAATTTCGTCCAATATTAGTATCAGTCTATTGTCGGGCTTGGATGCAAGTATGTCGTCTAAATCACTATACTTAAAATCGGTAGCATAACAGATAACACCTTGATGTTTTCCGGTTTCCGATGTCTTATCTAAAATCTGCTTATCGGTAAAAACAACTCTTACACCCTTTTTTCTCGCCATTGCAATGATCATTTTGAGCGTATTATCGGCTTGGCCATTGGTTACAAGCATTTTTTCCACTGTTGCTTCGGAGTTTAGTGCCTCTTTAACTGCGTTTCTTCCTTCTATTAACATGTTATCTCCTTATGCTTCAAGTAGTATTCCCAATCTCTCGGTTTGTCCTGTCAAATATAAATATCCCCATACTGCCTCGACACCTGTCGCCTTATGATACTCTAATGAGTCGGCATTCTTTGCCATAGATTTAGGCTTACTATTTTTGGCACGGCGATATATATCCATTTCTTCCTCGGTAAAAAGCTCTAAAAGTCGATCACTCTTGACTGCCTGTGATTTAGCACTCAACTCACCTATCGCCTTTTGATGCAAAAGACCCGACTTGTGATCGTCGGTAATAGCAAGCTTCGCTTTAACATACAACTCCTGCACGCAATCGCCCACAAAGGCAAGGACCAAGGAATTTTTAAATTCCGCTTCCTTTTTAGATAAAGGATTAGGAATAACAGGAACAAAATCCATATCGAGAATACTCCTCGATATGGATTTTGTTCCTGTTATTC
>CAZUET010000043.1:7587-12746 GCA_964619685.1 uncultured Christensenellaceae bacterium | reverse complement strand
CCTAAGGTCATTGTTGGTGATTATGTTAAGCACGGTGGCGATCTCGTTGCAACGATTAAAGCATACCGCAATGTGATAGGCGGATTGTATTTAGACGGTGAACAGCTCGGCGAAGAAACCTGTCTTGTGAATCAAATAAGTATAACCCTTTATTCTCGTTATCTTGACACCTTACCCGAGGGAAAACACTCATATGAGCTTCGCTATACCGTCAAGAACAGCGGAGAAACAAAGAGTGTTTTAGTCGAATTTGAGATATCTACCACTATTGCCACTATTGATAAATTGAGTTATGATTATAACGGAGAAGATATATCTATAACTATATTTACCCACGGTGACGAAGTAACCTCGGTCAAATTGGGCGGTAAGGAGCTTAATAAGGAATATGTGACATCAGCTAATAAGCTTATTATTTTTAGATCCGCTTTTGAATCGGGTAGCGGTGATCTTGAGATAAAAACAGCAAAGGGCGGTAACTTTACCATTAAGATAAACTATATAGTGGATGGTTTTAGTCCCGATAAAACGATATACGCATTTGATAAATCGGAACCAACTAACCTTAATATCAGCGGTAAAACTTCGGTTACCGATCTTACCGTGTTCGGTAACGGTCTAACGCCATACGGGTATTCGTTTAGTGGCGGTAAGCTTGTAATGAATAAGAATTATTTATCATCTCTCGAATCGGGAATATATAAGTATTCTGTATATGCCAACGACATTATATCTTCATATACCGTCAAGGTATACGCTTCTAAGGGTGGGATACATAATGTGCGTTTGAACTATGACATAAGCTCGGTTGACGAGTATATTACATTCGATTGTGACTGCGTAGACGGTGAGCATACCTATATGTTGGACGGAGAATCGGCTGTAAGCTGTGTAAGTATGGAGCCTGTCGAGGTCAATAGGACGTCAGAGCATACCTTGATAATAAACTGCCCGACATTGGGTAAGAGTGCGGAATACACCATTAAGCCAACACTTGATATGAATAGTTATCTTACATCCTTTTATACTATTAACGGCATAGAAATGGATAGATATATAGATTCGCCCGAGGAGTTTGCTACCTTAATGCAATATGTAGCAAACGGCGGTGACGGAGTTAGTGTATCTGACGATCTTCCTAATGGTTATTTGTCGGTAGATGTCTATTTTTCCGACCGTTTCTCCGCATATGTCAAGGCAACGCCCTCATATTTCCAAGATGCAATCAACACTATCGAAACTGCTACCTCGTGTAGATATTCGCTTGAATCATTAGGTGCTAAGGTGACTATAACCGCTACATTTAATTATCACCCCGAAAAAATGCTTTCGAGCGGAATGACCGAGCAAACTCTCCTTGATAATACAATTTCATTGACAAAATCGACAAGAAAGGCAGATTTTAATGATTTTGCAATCAATTCCTTTGGACTTACCGAGCAGATAGCCACACTTGCCGAATTAGAATTCTTGACCTACGGTGTCAAGCCCATCTTTATATCGGGAACTAAGGCTGAAGCTGTTTATAATGAGGCACTCGATATATTGAGAACCTATGTTGACGATAGTATGAGCGATTTACAAAAGGTGAGTGTTATATACGATTATTTAGTATCTCATATAACCTATGACGATAATGCGCTTTTGCTTTTCAATGTACGTGCCAATATTCAAGGACGGAGCTTGAGCGATATGAAGGCTGTCATTAATGAAGCAATAGCAGATAATTCTGCTCTAAGCGGTGTATTATCACCATATCTCACATATACCGATGCAGACGAGTTGTATAAGGTATTCTCTAACGAGGTGTCGAGTCTTGCATCCTTTAATATATACGGTGCCATGATAAACCATATAGCCGTATGTGACGGTATCTCATCAGCGTTTAAGCTATTGTGTAATATAGAAGGAATAGAGTGCATTAAGGTATCGGGATTGGGCGTAAGTAATACAAGAAGCGAAAACCATGCTTGGAATAAGGTCAAAATCGACGGTAAGTGGTATGTAGCGGATGCAACCTGGGGAAGAAGCTCGGGTTATGTCAATCACAGATATTTCTTAATAGACGAGTCGGATGCGTCGAAGACCCATAAGGAAAATTGTGATTCCGCTCATAACAGCATAGTAGATATACCCGCTGACGGAAATATCGAATTTTTCACAACAGGCTGTTCAAATGTTTATTATGCGACATCGAGAGATGAATTGAAATCTATCGTTTCTACCCTTAAATCAAAGGGTGTAACACAAATCGAGATAAAGCTTGATTACGAATTTACCGACATTTCAAACGAGGTAAAGGCATTGAATGTAAAATGCACATACTTCAAGCATGACGATATACTGAAAATAATTTTGAAATAAATATGGAATTAGGCTATACCCTTCACCCGACATCGGGGCATATCGACGATATATTCGTAGTAGGAGATTTCTCTCGTTTTCGTTGGACACGAGGGGCGTTTGGTTTGCCCGACGGACTGAATTATTTAGCCGAAAGCGAGCATGTAGGCGATAAGGATATATTAAAGTACGAATACAATAACGGCTTGTGCTTAACGGTAGAGCGTGGTATCGAGGATGGTAAGATAATAGAGCGTTACACTTTAATAAATGATACCGATAATGCAATAAGGCTCGAAGACGGCTACTATATAAGCATAGTATTTGCGGATAGCTTAGATATACCCGATGTCGCATTAAATAGACGAGCCTATATGCGGTATTATCACAGCGGAAACACCTTTTGTGTATGTAATGCACGAATGAACGGCGAAAACGGTGGTTTAGGCTTGGTTTTGACCGACGGAAGTATTAGTAGGGTAGACATAAAAAGACGCTCTCCACGTAAAGAAAGCACTATTAGATGCTATTTTGAGCGAACAACACTCGAACCTAATGCAAGCACTTCATTTGGTTGGGAAATATTTGGTTTTTTAGACTACACCGACTTTGTGAATACAATAAGACAACATATGCCGTTTCCTGTATTTGAAAATGCTCCCATTGTTATGGGTAAGCCGTCAAAAGTCGATATAAACGGCGAATTATATATTGATGGTAAACTTTGCACCGATAGTGTAGTCACGTTTACCAAAACAAGCCATATTAAGGCGGTAAACGGTGATAAGATATTTGAAATAATGCTTTTTCCGTTACTTCCAAGCGAATACTATAATCACGAGTTACTTCCTAACGAACCGTACGACGATAGGGAATATAAAAAGCTTTTTACTCGAAAGAAGATATTGTGGGTACCGTTTGACCGATCGAGAATTGAGAAAAACGAAAAATTAAAGAAAGCATATTTGAAATATCGTAATAGCTTCTTTTCGCCCCGAAAAATGTTTGATCCATTTTTACTCGGTGCCGTTATTGATTATTTGACTAATTGCCAATTACTCGATAAGGATATGGCTGTATCGGCAACCCTCGAACAGCTCAAGCCTCAATACTTAGCATATTGTCATTCTTTGATGACATTCTGTCTTTCATCATCTCGTACGCATTAATGAAAATAAGAATTAGCACTAACGCTTTAAAACGGTGCTAATTCTTTTTTATTCATGGGTATCAAGCATTTGTCCTGTCATATTTTTTTGTTCTGTGATACTCCTATCCGCCGTCATACTAACTTCCGTCCTGTCATACTGAGTGATGCAATCTTCTTCGCCGTCATACTGAGCGAAGTCGAAATTTGAGCGAAGCGAGAATCAAATTGTGTAACAATTTGGTATCTTTCGGACGAATTAACGGAAATGCTTGCAGTATCTTGGACGGAAGTGGCACAGTCGTTTTGTATCTTGCGGACGTGCCTGAAACATTGTCAATTATTCTATCATAACGGGATGCAAGTAAACAACTGTTTACTATGGAATATATAAAAAAACAAAATTAGATAAATGTAACAAAATATTTTCAAAATATGACAAAAAAACGCAAAAAAATAATGGAAAATTGTTGCCATTCATTTACTAAAATGGTAATATATAATTGAGGGGGGGGGGTATTCCGAGGAAGAGAAAATTGTTTTTTTTCTAAAAATTGGTTTACTTAGGACCTGAAACTAAGTATGCGTACCGAGAAAATGGGGACTTCTTTTTTTCTCCCAATATGTATACTAAGAATATTTTATGTAAGGAGTAATGAGATGGATAATGTACTTTTGGTGATCGTAAGTATCTTTATGCTGTTCTTATGTCTGCTTTGTCTATTTGCGGTCATGGTAATTGTCCGTGATATTGTTCGTGAATCCAAGACAGGACGCAAGGGTAAGGATACGGATGAAAACGAAAATAAGGATGAGACTTTAGACGAAACGCCTATATCTGACGCACCTATATCTGAAGGATCTGATGAAAATGTCGAACCTACGGTAGATTCGGATATTAGCGACGAGCCATTGTCCGATGTGGTAGAGGAGCATAACGATCTTCCCGACGGAGTAGAACTTATAGAGCTTCCCGAGGAAAAAGAAGATCCGTCAGCGGTTAGCTTTAATAGAGTAAATCTTACATGTGAAGAGAAGTATTCTATGTTATCTGCCGAGAATAAAGTATTCTTTGACGACATTGTACGCCATGCACTTTCCAAGAACGGCGTCAAGGAATTAAGAAAGACAGGCTATTATGACTACAAAATCGGTGCATATCGTGTGTTAAGAATGTCTATTAAGCGTGGAGAGGTGGTTTGCCAATTTACCCCAATAGATAGCGATTTTAACAGTTATGCCGACGAATCCGCCGTTAAGATTAAGCAATCTGCCACTACTGTTAGAGTTACCGAGCCTGCAGCTGTAGGCGTTGTTAAGGACGGAATTGATTTAGTGTTTAAGCAGATAGAAGAGGATAAGGAGCGTAAGAAGGCACTTGCTCTTGAAAAGCGTAGAGAAAGACGCCGTAAGGCTAAGGAAGCGAGCGAAGAGTCGTCCTCGGATGATGATAAGGAATAAGCAATGAAAGTATCAAGGAACAAAAAAAATACTAACGCAGTGAATTTTTTTAAAAATCCGCTAAATATAATAGGCTTAATTCTATGCGTTATATTGATTCCTGTTCTTATCATGAATCTGGTGTTGATGGTTAAGAGCTTTGTCAATCCCGATAGTATCAAGGAACAAAAAAAATACTAACGCAGTGAATTTTTTTAAAAATCCGCTA
>CAZUET010000043.1:0-7487 GCA_964619685.1 uncultured Christensenellaceae bacterium | reverse complement strand
CTGTTCTTATCATGAATCTGGTGTTGATGGTTAAGAGCTTTGTCAATCCCGATAGCGTACCGTCTATAGGTGGTTATTCTCCACTCATAGTACTTACCGAAAGTATGGATCCCGATATTAAGGCAGGCGACCTAATAATCACCAAGAGTATAGATAAAAGTGAGATCGAGGTAGGAATGACTGTATCATTCTTTGATCCTAATAGTAATAGCGGTGCAGTTGTAACCCACCAAATCATCGAAAAGATTATCGAGGACGGACAGGTTTTGTATAGAACAAAGGGTATCAATAATAATATATCCGATAGAGAACTTGTACCCGAGGATAATGTGATAGGTGAATATACAGGTATTCGCTTTGCAGGGTTAGGTTCGATAGTGCTATTTGCTCAAAGTACATGGGGCTTGGTGATATGTATACTTATTATAGTAATATTATTTGGTGTATTTATTTTATCGAATTATATTAGTAATAAGAAAAATGTCGCATCATCGACAGACAGCTCACTTGCCGAGGCACAAGCGGAGATACAAGCACTAAAGGAACAGCTCGCTGAAATGAATAAGGATAAAAATGAGTAATCTGTCCGCCGTCATACTGAGCGTAGCGAGAATCAAATTGTGTAACAATTTGGTATCTTGCGGACGAATTAACGGATGGAAGAGTGAATAAAACTATATGCGGAAGCATCCGCTTTATATAAAAACACAAACTAAATCGTCAACTGATTATTGACGGTGAAATAATTATAAAAAATCTATAATAGGAGAGGAAAAATGCAAGTTAATGAAAAAAGAACAGACAATAAGTCTAAGAAAAGTAAAACTATCATCGTTGCAGCTATCGTCCTTATGCTTTGTCTTATCACTACATGTGTAGTAGGTACCACCTTAGCTAAGTATACAACTCAAGGAACAGGCAACGACTCCGCTCAAGTAGCAAAGTGGGGCGTTAAAATCGAGATTCAAGGCGATAAGCTTTTTAGTAATGAGTATAAAAACCCAACTGATACTGAAGTTACAGTTAAATCTACAAGTGATGTAGTTGCTCCTGGAACAAGCGGTTCTACAACATTTTCTATTAGCGGAACTCCTGAAGTAAAGCTACATCTCGATTTTGCTCTAACAGACATTAAGGATGTTGTTCTTAAAACAGGAAATGGCAAAGTAGACCTTGATTCAGATTATTATCCAATTAAATTTAAGTTAGAAATGAGTGGTGTAACAGATGCTATTGCTGAAAATAAAACATTAGCTGAAATGAAAGATGTTTTGGATGGTTTGGATAGAGACTATGTTGTCAATAGTGACTTAGCCGCTACATATACTCTTTCTTGGGTATGGGATTTTGATGGTAATGATTCAGCAGATACACTTCTTGGTGATATAATTGCAGGCGATACCACTGGTGTTACTGTAGATACATATGAGACTGAAGTAAGTTTTAAATTAACCATTACCGCAACCCAAATCGACTAATTAGAAATTTATTTAACCATAAGGAGATAACAAAGTGTCAACCGACAATAAACCGAAAAGCTCATCGTCAAATAAAAAATGGGCTTGGATAATGTTGATGGTTGTCGTTGTGTTCATGCTGGTGTTGATTACTCTCGGTGTAATCTCATTAAAAGGAAGCGATATTCTACCCGAGAATACAGATATACTGTTTATCGTTGGTAAGAAACCGTCCTTTGATATCGAAGATGACGAGGGTAAGGGTTGGAGTGCCGATAGGAAAGTACCGATATTCAAGTCCGAATATGTGAACGGAAATGGAGAAAGCACTGTACTATCACAGAACGGTAATAAGGTATTTGCACCGGGGACATCCACAAAATACATTTTCACCTTTCGTAACGAAGGTAATATGGCTATCGTGTATCAAACCGATCTAAACTTCGTGCTGAGTATAGATAGCACTGCGGTGGACGCCACAGAATTCCCTGTCAAAGTTCGTTTGTATAACGGTAACGGCGAATATATAATAGGATCCGAAAACGATTATGTACAAATAAAGAACGCTACACTCGATTATCACCCGGGTATACTTGGTGCAACCTCTTATGAGAATTACACCCTTGAAATACTTTGGGAATACGAGGGAGGTAACGACGAATTAGATACTTGGCTCGGTAATCATGCGGTTGACCAAAAAGTAACGCTTGACCTTAATATTCGCACCTATGCGGAAGAAGCCCCCGATCCGACAGCGCAGGGAGGTACGAAAATAGAAGGCTCCGACGGTATGGAATACGGTGGAACGACCAGATATCCGTGGCTGATACTGCTTATGGTGTGTACCGCAATACTGATAATATACTCGGTATGGTTAGTGGTCAAACAGAAGAAACACAAGCAACCAAAAAACAAAAATCAAGGAATCTAAAACAAAGACAAAAGCTAAGTAATTAGCACGTTTAATAGACTTATAAATAATTAGGAGAAAAAATATGGAAAAACAATCTGAACGCAAAAATAATAGAAGTAAAGCCGTTATTATCGTAATTGCAATGCTTCTTATGGTAGCTTTAGTAGTAGGAATGGGCGCAATGACCTATTCGAGATATATCACCAGAGATACAACCGGTAACCAAACTGCAACCGCTGCAAAATGGGGATTTGTAGTAACTGTAAATGCTGATAATCTTTTTGGTACCAACTATACTATGGGAACAGGTTCTTCTCTTGCAACCAAAGTAACTAGTGATGGTGTTGCAGTTAATGCAGAAAGTAGTGTAGTAGCTCCCGGAACAACCGGTTTTATGAATATCTCTATAACAGGTTCTGCAGAAGTTTTTGCTAAGTTGACTATTGGTTTTGGTAATACTGTACAAGAAATTCATTATGGAGATTATTATCCTGTAAAGTGGACTTTAAGTGATGGGACTACCGAAGAAGTTTTTAGTAAATTAAGTGATGTCAAGGAGTATTTTAATAACGATTCGAATAATAATCTTAAAATTACTGCAGGAGATCAATTCGATAAAACTTACACTTTGACTTGGAAATGGGAATTAGATAGCGATAATGATGAAAAAGATACTGCTATAGGTAAGAAGGCGAGTAATTCTGACTATCAAGAATCGGGAGTTGAAATCGAGCCTACAATGTCTTTCAACATGACCGTATCTATAGAACAAATTCAAGAATAATTGCATTTATAAAGAGGGGCTCCCTCTAAATATCCATATTATATAATATAACAGGTTTATTCCCCGTCCTTTTTTCGACGGGGATGCCTTGTTAAAATAAGCCGTAATTCCATAACATTTTTTTACGGCTGACGGAGAATATATTATGTCCGAAAAAGTTAAAAAGGGCTTAAAGATCGCTCAAAATGTTTTTTGGGGAATCATTTGGACCTTATTCGGATTGCTTGTCGTCCTTGTCCTATGGCTTGCGATCGATAAGTTCATCCTTAAGGATCCGGTCCCGTCGGTATTCGGCTATTCGTGTTTAACCATAGCAACCGGCAGTATGAACGGAACGAGCGTAATGGTTGACGGCGGAGAACCTGTCGAAGTCAATATCGGTGATATGATAATTATAAAGGATACCGATGACTATAAGATAGGCGATGTCATCACCTTCCTTCAAGACGGCGACACAGTACCCACCACCCACCGTATTATAGGTTACACCGATGACGGATTTATAACAAAGGGCGATGCCAATAATGTCAAGGACACTGTACCGGTCGCTCGAGAAAACATTCTCGGTGAAGTAGTAGGTCATTATCCTAAGCTCGGTAGATTCACAGGTTGGATCAAAAGCGAAGGTTGGATTTATATCGTATGCGGTTTAGCCATTCTTGCATTAGGCGGAGTTGCAATCAAGATAGAGAGCGACAACCACAAAAAGGAAGAGGATGTTGAGGAGGAAACACTCAATAACGAACCCTCTACCGAAGAAGTTGTTGAAGAGCCTATTGAGATAGATTGCGAGGTTGCTGTTGACGATTTAAAGTCTAATGAAGACGAGTCTAAGGACGAAAATCAATTAGAAAACAACGAATAGTCGCATTTTTGCGCTATTCAAATAGATAAAATGGGATAAAAAGTGTATTTTTATCCGTATCCGTATAATGACGGTACTATCATTATGAGCCTATACAATTCAGTGTTCAGATTTAGTCCACTATTGTACTGACTTCCGTCCTATCATACTGAGCTTTCCCCGTCCTTTCATACTGAGCGGAGCGTAAGCGAAGTCGAATAGTATCTTGGACGGAACCGATACGTCGTTTGATCCTCGTTACACTCGGATTTCGACTACAACTTCGTTTTCCGCTCAATATAATAGCGAGGACGGTAACAAAAAAAACAATAATTGGGGAGTCAAAAGGGAAAATGAAATCAACATTCAAAAAAATCGGATATTTTCTCAAAAAACATATCTTCTCGGTGATATGTTTACTTTTGGCTACCATAATTTGTATATCTGGAACGCTTTCTTATTCTAAATACATTGTTAACGACGGCTCGTCCAACAGTGCTACTGCGGGAAGCTTCAATGCCTCTGCATATATCAACGGAATCAGTGCATTGTCCTTTACCAATACAGCCTTTTGGGGCGGTACTGAAAGCTCGGACAAGATTGCAATGAATGCGTTAAGACAAATCAAATTTTCGGTTAATAACTATCAAACCGATAGCTCAAACAACCAAAAGGTTGCCGATGTCCGTATGCGCTATAATCTTGTCTTTTCCGCACCTGTCAATTTTGCCGAAAAGCTTGCATTCCAAGTTTTCGACGATAAGGATGTTGCATTGTTCCCACAAATAGTAATTGCAGATTTATTAGCAAAAAAATCGGGAGAACAATACGATACTTCTACAAGCGTTGATTATAACGGTCAAGCCGTAGGCGATTTAACTTTTACAGTCACTAATGCTACCATTGACGGAATGACTACTGTAACTGCGGTAAGTTCAAATGGTGTTAGTGCTACATTTACCAAGTTCACTAAGGAAGTCGATCAAACCCTCTTGTTCCGTCTTTGGGATGTTTCGTCTTTGACGAGTGACGGCAACCCAACCGTATCGAATGAAGGTGGTAAGATCAAACCACCTGTAACGGTCAACTATAAACAAGATGTAGAGTTCTATAAAATTTCGGTTACAATGCCGAGTTTTGTATTACCTGCGTCGATTGCTACTACAATAAACCATTCCATTCAGCTTGCACCCACAAGTGCTATTGACGATGACTACCTCGGTGGAGCATTGATGCATGTTACTACAGACACTTCCAATAACAAAATATATACTTCCGTTAATCCTACTTCAGACAAAGTAGATAAATCCATTTATGGACCAAGTGAAACAGGTAATGAATTCGCAATAGAAACCTTAGTTGAGAGCACAGTCGATACCTTTTATAACGATTCATCGTTGACGGGAACAGTGGTTAAAACAGAATCGTCAACATCAAAGGTGTTTGGTAATGTACTAAGCTATAAGGACGGCGAAACCACATCTTCTACTTTTTCCACCCAAACGAGTAAGGATCTTCAATTAAGTCCAAGCGAGTCCACATCCGGTTCGGTTGGCGAAGCTACGACAACCACATCATTCTTATGGAATAATTATCAATTAACTGATAGAGCCAAAGAATATGATGAGTATTTATTAGACCCGGACGATAAAACTGCGACAACTAAATCATATTCACATTATAAAGATACAACAACAGTATATCTTGATGACGACAACAATGTTGCAGGTAAGTTTGTTGACGTTGGAACAGCCGGAAGTTATGGAACTGCATTTTACATTCATAAGCTTGCAGCAACCCAAACAGGAGTTAAGACCGTATCAACAGTTACATCCAGAGAATTAGTTTCTAAAACTCAAGTGACAGATACAGAAGTCAGAGAGGAAATGACTTGTACCAAAATAGACGGTAATAAGATTTCACTAAAAGTAACCAAAACTACCGATATTAAAGTTTCAGAAAATAAAGTTTATAGGGTTATAAGCAGTCAAATAAAATCTACCGTTACAAGGACTGGATATATATATCGAGCATATTATTTAGAATCTAATTCGGGCAAACCCGTGTGCATTTCTCGAGGCGGGTCTTACGATACTTTTAAACAAGCGAAAACGCAGTCTAATAATCCAAATGAAGTGTCATCATCCAATCCGTCTATTACTTACCAAAACCAAGTAATGTTTTATGAAACTACAAGTGGCACAAACACGGTATGTAATTATTTTGGAGATGATCAGTATTCCACCGAAACCAATGTTCAAACATTGACAGATACCTCTAATATACTTGAGTCTACGAAGATATCCGATGATACGAAGACTGAATATATAAAAAGAGAAATCACTCGTGATTATTCTTATAAGGATATCGTCATTACCGAAATAAGTGTATCGGAGTCAACATTAGAGGAAACAACCACTTCCACCCATAAAACGGTATACACGAGCGATAACCCACTAAAAATGTATGATGAAGTGAATAATCAACAAAAGTATTATTTGTCGACATCATATTCTAAGAATTATCCATTCTATGTGGATGTGATATTCGAGCAAGTGCTGAATTAAACAAGGATGCGTCCGCAAGATACCAAACGCCTACGTCGTTTGATCCTCGTTACACTCGGATTTCGACTACAACTTCGTTTTCCGCTCAGTATGACAGCGGACGAGTATCTTAAGGACGAAAGGACGGACGGATACATTATCTTGAACCTATTGAACAACAATTAAAAATAAACAAAGGAGGTAAATATATGAAAAATAAACGCCGTAAGTTAATGTTCATTATATCGGTTACTCTTATTATGGTATTATTTACCTCTGTTTTGGCGGTCAATTCCTATTCACGCTATGTGGTAGAAGAAAACGCCAAATATCATGACGGAGATAACACTATGGATTATATCGACTATACCGTAAACTCGGTATTCGTCGTTAGAAACCAAGACGAGCTGTTTTCCGCTATAAACAACGGATATAGCTATGTTCAACTCGATAAAAATATCGAAAATCCTCTTATCGTTACTCAAAATGCTGAAACATTAGATAGAGACCTTATACTCGACCTAAACGGCATAGAAATACAGCGTAACGGTTATGATCCCATATTGAAAGTTAAATCCGGTGTTCGTCTAACTGTTGTAGACACCTCGAGCGAACAAACAGGCGGATTATATAATCCGGTAGGCTCCGTTTTTCAAATAAACGGTGGTATTCTTACCGTTGTCGCAGGTACATTCGAGAGCGGTCCGAGATATTCCGAATACTATTCATATAACAATAGAGTGCTTAATAACGCAGGCGACACCAAGCGTACTCTTATAGAGGATACAAAAACGGTAAAACTCTACACCAAGAATGGCGAAAGATTCGATAGCAAAGAAGAAGAAGCACCTATTATTAGGTCTTATCCACAAAGAACAGGTGAGATTACCGAATACTATTCATATAACAATAGAGTGCTTAATAACGCAGGCGACACCAAGCG
>CAZUET010000042.1:0-12865 GCA_964619685.1 uncultured Christensenellaceae bacterium | reverse complement strand
ATATAGTAATTTTTAATCATTGTCAACATGAGTTTTAAAAAAGAAAATATTATTAACAAAAATGTTATCAAAAAATCTTTTATCTCTTGTATAACAATTCCCCATTATTTGTCGAATATGAAAAATGCTTCGAACTAAGTCGAAGCATTATACTATTCGTCCACACCGTTCGAAACGGTATTTTCAATATCTAACTCGCTAACGCTGTCCGAAGCAGCCATAGTAAGCTCATTTTCCTCTATTGATACGGCATCTTCCCCGTCGTTTTTATGTGCTTTTAAGTACTTAATAGTCTGCACAGCGTAATTGACCGCTGCCGCCCAATTCAATACTAACCCTACAGTTACAAGGATCCAATCGATACCGAATTCGCCCCAAAGCTTAGAGATGAGTGGATGGAAAAAGCACGTAATTATACTAATGCTGACGGTCGCACTTGCAATCTTACCGAGCAAATTTGACTTAATATTGACCTTATTCATCAAACAACCGCCGACGATAACTATAAGTAGTTCTCTAATTGCGATAAATATGATAAATATCCAATGTAGATAGCCTGCGATAGCCAATGCAGCAATAGCACCAATGTGCATAACCTTATCGGATATAGGGTCTATGAGCTGACCGACATAAGAGCCCTGATTGAATTTTCTGGCGATAAAACCATCGAGAACATCGGTAAAGGATGCAAAAAGCATTACTCCCAACGACACGAACACATATGTCATATTATCCCTTTTTGCACCTAAAATAAGGAACGTCATATATACAGGGACAAGTAACATACGGATAAGGGTCAAGAGATTAGGTATAGTACAAATTTCTTTTTTTGACAACACCAATCTTTTCTTCACCTATTTACCTCCAACGATTCTCATATTATTATAGCACAAAAACTGTATATATGGAAATCTTTTTTAAAAATTTTTGTCAATTTTTTCGACCGTTTTTTACCGTTAGTTGAGCATTGATAGTTTGGGACAAACTAACTTAGCCTTTTCTACTGCAAGCATAAGCTTGACAGTATCGAAGCGAGCATCATGAGCAACACTTGACGAATTATACAATTCGATAGCCGTTTGAATGACCTCTTCATCGCTAACGCCAAATGCATCGCCCAATTCTTTTAGATTAGGATTTTTAAATCTTGTTTTGCAATACGGTGTCGATATTTGTAAAAAGTCAGCGGTAGAACGCATAGAACAAACTCCGTTCTTATATGCAAACACCCTATTTAATCTCATAAATTCCATTTCCATAAACTTTTTATCGAAACTGAAATTATGAGCAACGATATGATCGGCTGAAACAAAATCCTCTTCGATCTCCTCAATCTTATCGGCAAACTTTTGACCGCCCGAAAGCCTATATAAAATAGGTACGGTCAAGCCCGTAACTTGACTTGCAGCAGGGTCGATATAGTCTACCGCAAAGAAAAAGTTTTTAGCGGTAACACTGCCGTTTTCGCAAATCGTATAAGCGAGTTGACATATTTGTCCTTGGGTAAGGGATACATTTAAGCCTGTGGTTTCGGTATCAAAATAAATAATTCTCATAAGTAATAAAAAATGCCCTACATAGTTAGGGCATTAATTTCAAATTAAGCACTTACTCCTACCATAAACTATTATGCGGTAGGACTAACAATGAAGAATACGATTGCCGAAACTACCATGATGCATGACAATACGATAGTAGCGATCTTTAATTTCTTCTCGGTGGTCATCTCTTTACTCTTATTGTAGTAGGTCTCGCTTGAGCTACCGGTAAGAGCGGACATATCGTCAGGGTTGCTCTTTTGAGCAAGAACAAGAACGATGAGAGCAATGGCAACAACTGCCAATATACACATTAATACACCACATATAATGGTTTTAACTTCATTTGAACCAGCCTGACTTGCACCGGCTGCTAATAAGCCATAATAGTTAGATAACAAGGGAATACCCTCCTTAAACATTATTTGTTTCAATATTTTAACATAAGCAATAAAAAATAACAACTATTTTTTATAACTTTTTTGGTAATAAATTGAATTTTTTGTTAAAAATTCGCTTTTATTAATCCTTAATAAGGGGAATTGTAGCAAGATAGACGACATCATCTCTATTTGCAGCATCGCCTTCTGCCAATACAAATGCTTTTTTATAAACGATACCGCCTGCCATTTCTACGATACGCTCTAAGCCTAATAGACTTCCGCCTGTAGAAATAACATCGTCGACGATAGCGACTTTTTTACCCTTCAAAAGGTCAGCATCGTGTTTACTTAGATAAAGAGTTTGTACACTGCCTGTAGTGATCGATTTGACATCTGTCTGTAATCCGTCATACATATATAGTTTCTTACTCTTTCTACAAACGGTATAGAACTTATGACCAAGCTCTCTTGCGATAACATGGGATAATTGAAGCCCCTTACTTTCTGCCGTTAGAATGATATCGGCATCTTGAAGATGCTTACTCAATTCTTTACCGCAATGTTCGGTAAGACCTACATCACCGTGTAGATTGAAGAAACATATTTTCATACCGTTAGGCAACGGAATGATAGGTAATTCTGTTTTGTAGCCGGCTATATCTAAACTATAAAAATCGCTCATAGCTATCTCCTTTAATTCAACATAGATTACTATTGTATCACACTTGTTTATTTTTTGCAAACTTGTTTGACGTTTTTTATGATGCAAAAACAAAATATTTGCAAAAATAAACAAAAAAAGTGAAAAAATCGATAAAATGGAATTATAGTTAATCTTTTTTATCTCCGTTTCCTTTTCCTGTCAACGCTTTAGCCATTTCGAGTTTACTCAAAGCATATTCTTCTCTGCTCCGTCTTCGTCTGTTTTGTTCATTGACAGCCTCGTTTTCTTTTTCCTTTATATCTTGTTGATATGCCCTTTCCGATTGGACTAAAGATGAGCTGACGGTTACAAGATCGTGAGTAATATTCAATATTCCGTCATCGGTCATAAAAAATCTTTCGATCTTTCTTGCGTCGGTGAAACTGCATCGCCCTTGAACTATTTGCCCGACAGCGGGAATGTGATCTGCTAATATCTGTCTAATACCGTCGGTTTGTCTAACCGTCACCTGGTAGACCTCGCCTTCATAGTATATTCTATCGGGTGAGTTGATAAGTAGCTTAAATAGCTTCATTATTTGTACCCCTTAAGATCGGATAGGTCGCCGATAAAGAAAAACTCATTTTCACCGATATCGTCGCATTTTCCGTCAAGAATGGCGTTACAGCCCTCTATCGTTTTTTCTAACGGTACATATTTACCTTCTTTTCCTGTATAGGAGCTTGCAACAAAGAAGGGCTGAGAGAAAAAGCGTTGTAGTTTACGAGTTCTATATACCAACCGCTTGTCTTCCTCGTTCAATTCATCCATTCCGAGAATTCCTATAATATCTTGGAGCTCTCTGTAGCGTTGCAATGCACCTACAACTCGGCGTGCGGTATTATAATGCTTTTCGCCAACTATTTCGGGGTCGAGAATTAAAGAATAGGATTCTAATGGATCTATTGCAGGATAAATGCCCTGCTCCACTATCTTTCTTGATAATACGGTTGTTGCGTCAAGATGGGAGAAAATGGTTGCAGGAGCCGGATCTGTCGGGTCGTCTGCAGGTATATATACCGCTTGAATGGATGTTATAGAACCTTTATCGGTATTGGAAATACGTTCTTCGAGCATACCTACTTCGGTTGCCAATGTAGGCTGATAACCGACAGCAGACGGCATATGACCTAATAGAGCCGATACCTCGGAGCCTGCTTGAACATAACGATATATGTTATCGATAAATAATAGAACATCCTGACCTTGGTCACGGAAGCTTTCGGCAACCGTAAGTCCTGTGAATGCAGCCTTCATACGATTACCGGGCGATTCATTCATTTGACCGAACACGAGAGCGGTATTGTTTATTACACCCGACTCTTGCATCTCTTCTATCATTTCAAAGCCCTCACGGCTTCTTTCGCCTACGCCTGTAAATACCGATCTGCCACCGTGCCTTGATGCAATATTGTGGATAAGCTCTAATATCAATACCGTTTTACCTACGCCCGCACCGCCAAAAAGACCGACCTTACCGCCTTTTACATATGGAGTAAGCAAGTCAATTATTTTTATACCCGTTTCAAAGACCTCTGCGCTAGGACTTTTATCAAAAATTTCGGGTGGCTTACGATAGATCGATGCCTTTTTACCTATTATTTCGCCTTTATCGTCTATTGGCTTACCAAGTGCATTGATGACTCTTGATAGGACTGCATCACCTACAGGCACTTCTAATGTGTGACCGGTGCTTTCTACAGTCATGCCTCTTGACAGTCCTTCGGTGGTCTCTAACGCAACGCATCTAACTACGCCGTCAGATTGGTGGGAATACGCTTCCAATGCGATAGATTCGTTTTCACTTTTCTTTACCAAAAGTAGCTCCCTTTGAGGGGGCATATGCTGAGGAAAGCTCACATCTATAACTGAGCCTATTATTTGAATGATTTTTCCGTAATACTTACTCATCTTTGTTACCGAATAATACCGCTGCGGCATCGTTTAACTCATTAGTAATTCTGTTTTGCCTTGCACGGTTATAAGTTTTAGTTAGATCTTCGACCATTTTTTCGCCGTTATCTGTTGCCTCTTGCATAGCGGTCATTCTCTTATAATTGACAGCATTCGAAGCAGCCGTAATCATATAATATAGCTTCGCAGTGAGGTGCTGTTTGATAAGTGCGTTTATATCGATAGCACCGAGTATTTCACTTTCTTCATCTTCCGCTTCGGGCTTGGTATATGGCAATAGCTTTTCGCAAAAGACGGTATTTTCGTTGGCGGAATGCTCTGTATAGATAATTCTAACATCCTTTATATTTTCGGCTTCATAGCTTTTTAGGATGCTTTCCGCCAGTCTTTCGGCATCTCTTACACGAGGCTCTCCGATAATATGCACGAAAGAACTATCGGTGCGGACACCTTTTCCTCTATAATACTCTCTTGCAACGAAGCCTAATGAATAGATCTTTGGTTTAACATCGCATTTTGCGATTTCATCCTCTGTTTTAGCAAGGATCAAATCGTTATAATCACCGCAAAGTCCTTTATCTCCGCTAACCGTGATGATTATACTTTGTCCTGAGCCCTCTTTAAAAAGAGGTGAATTGCATTTCTTAGATGCCAATAAACTGTTGGTTGCCGAATCTATGGATAAAAAATAGCTTTTTGCCGAGCTTACCGCATTTTGAGCACGATAAGACTTTGAGGTCGCAAGCATTTGCATTGCTCTCGTGATCTTGACGGTGTCATTTACGCTCCTAAGCCTGTTTTTTATCTCTTTTTCAGTCATTTAGCCAAATACTCCCTACGATAGCTCTCTGCGATAGAAAGAATCTCTCTTTGGTCATCCTCGCTAAGCTTACCTGTTTTTTCTATACGGGACAGCACCTCGCACTCCTGTTTGAGTTTACATATAAAGCCGTCTATGAATGGTTTTACATCCGACGATGATAGCCCTCTCATAATGTCCTTATTTAGAATAAGCAACTCAGCTGTAAGCTCACTCATGCTACAGGGTGAATATCTCGGTTGTTTTAGGCTTTCTGTAAGTCTATCGCCACGAGCAAGAGCCAATCTTGTACCAGCATCCACCTCTGCACCAAATCGTGCGAATAACTGCATTTCTCTATATTGTGCGTGTTCAAGACGAATACTACCGCATTGCTTACGAACGGACTCTCTTTGAGCGGCACCACCCACACGTGAAACCGATAGACCTACATTGACAGCAGGTCTGATTCCAAGATGAAACAGCTCACTTTCTAAGTATATCTGTCCGTCGGTAATGGATATTACATTTGTTGGAATGTAGCTCGAAATATCTCCCGACTGTGTTTCTACGATGGGTAGAGAGGTTAAAGAGCCACCGCCACGCTTTTTGGATAATTGAGCGCTACGCTCCAATAATCTTGAGTGTAAATAGAATATATCTCCGGGATATGCCTCTCTACCGGACGGGCGTTTGAGAAGCAAGGAAATTGTTCTATATGCTACTGCATGTTTTGAGAGATCATCGTATACTATCAAAACATCCTTTCCCCTGTCCATAAAATATTCGGCTATTGCCGTACCTGTATACGGTGCAATATATTGCATAGGAGCCGAATGTGCGGCGGTCGAAGCTACGACTATGGTATATTTCATAGCATTTTGCTTGGTTAGGTCATCCACGATCTTTGCAATATTGGATGATTTTTGACCGATAGCAACATAAATGCATATTACATTTTTACCTTTTTGATTGACAATGGTATCGAGTGCGATAGCAGTTTTACCTGTTTGTCTATCACCGATGATCAATTCTCTTTGTCCTTTGCCGATAGGTACCATGGAATCTATTATTCTTATACCTGTTTCCAACGGTCTATTTACTCTGCCACGGTCCATTATTTTAGGGGCAGCCCATTCTACCGGATAGTAATCCTCGGCTTTGATATCGCCCTTGCCGTCGATAGGCTTACCGAGTGGGTCGATAACTCTCGATAATAATGCTTTACCAACGCCGACGCCGGCAACTCTACCTGTGGAAAAAGCAAAATCACCGTATGACACATCTGCATCATTGGAGAAAAGAATGGCACCGACTCTATCCTTTTCGAGATTCATTGCCATCGCCTTGGTACCGTTACGAAATTCAAGCAACTCTCCGTTCTTTACATCGGGTAAGCCGTCAATAAGAATAACGCCGTCATTACACGACATTACTCTACCTGCCGAACCGCTTATTTCGTCGTCGATATTCAGCTTTTTAATTTTAGATTGTAAATCGGATACTATGCTTCCCATGATGCTAATCCTTTTTCAATAGATCGGATATTTTTTTTAATCTGTTCTTTAACGAGCCATCGTAAACGACGGTGCCGTCAAAAATGATTACACCGCCTATTAATTCCTCGTCGACATGATATTCGGGTACACAATCACCGAATTTTGCTTTTAGTTTTTTCTCAAAATCCATTCTTTCGTTGTCGGTGAATTGGCTTGCGGTGGTTACAACTATCCTTTTCATTAGTTCTCTCCGTTTTCGGACCATTTTTTCAAGCAATCGTCAATGATCCTTTGGTTGTCTTCCTTGGAGACCTCTCTACCAATTACCTTAGATGCGATATCGATAACGGCGTCAGTAACCTCGTTTTTGACCTCGTCAACCGTTTGTTTTCTAAGCTCATCTCCGTCTTTTTTAGCAGCGTCCACTATGCGTTCGGCTTCGGCATTTGCCTCGGCGAGAATGCGTTGTTTTTCGCTTTCTGCTTCACTTAGAGTGTTCTCTTTGATTTCACTCGCTTCCCTTTCGGCATCGGCAAGCTTTTCGTGATATTCCTCAAGCTTTGCTTTTGCAGATTCCTGAAGTTCTTCACCCTTTTTGATTTCCTTTTGGATATTATCACGCCTTTCGTCGATAAATTTACGGACAGGCTTATAGATAAGTAAGGTCATTCCTACGGCGAGTATTAAAAAATTGAACAGATGCAATAAAATATCGATCAAAGAAAATTGGATCGAACCTACCTTAAAGGATACATTTATTGCTCCTATCAAAACGCTATTCATGATATTATCCTAAAATATTGATTACCAAAAGGATAGAAATTATCAATGCGTAAATAATAGCTGTTTCGATAAAGACTAAGCCGAGAATTAAAGTAGAACGGATTTTTCCGTCAGCTTCGGGTTGTCTTGCAATTCCGTCGATAGCCTTGCGGATTGATAGCATCATACAAATTGCACCAATGGTAGCTACAATAGCTATAACGATACCTGCAGATAGTCCTAATACGGCATTTGTTTCTAAAGCCGAGATCATCATATTGAACATAAAATTACCTCCAATTATTTTTACAATTATCAAGGGTTATTTGGATGCAAACGCCCTTGATTTTACCTTTTTCGCTTTTTTTTGGCGAGGTAGCTTCTTTTCGGTGTTTTCGCCGAAGAAGATAGATGTTAGCGTAACATATACAAAGGTTTGGATGATAGCATCCAAAAGCGTAAATAGCACATTGACGAATATAGGCACGCCAAAACTTAGGAATATATAGTGATAAACGAGCTTACCGACCAACAATCCCGATAGCATAGCACCGAACAATCTAAATGACATCGATATTGGTAAAGAAAAATCCTTGAGGACATTACCTACGCCTCTCATACCGTTAGTTCTTACAGCTATACCGAGTATAGAGAAAAAGGATGCAAGTGCCATTGCAATACACGCATTCAAATCGGAAAATACCGCTTCGAAACCGAGCATTTCTATGCATGTTCCCATAAAAATGTAAATACCCGAGCAAAAACAAAAAGCACCGATATATCCATTCTCGGCACATAAATGCTCTTCAGCAGTTCCAGAAAAAAATTCCACGCACTTTTCAAGTAAAGCTTGAAATTTGCCCGGAATAGTTTTGAACTTAGGTATTACAAATATTCTGATTATTATCGCAACGATCAGCAAGAGTGCCGTTACCAATAACGCCGAATAGAAAGAGGGATGCACCTTGAAGCATAGAAAATCCACAAATTCGGGGAATACAGCCTCTTTCATAACCTCGCTGAGCGATTCCTTCGATAGCAACCAATTCAAGTTCATAGTCAATTACTCCGTAAAATCACTTCTTGCTTTCGCTATGTTTACTTGATTATATACCTCAAAAAAAAAATTGTCAATGATAAAAAGCACAATTTAGGTATTTTAATATATTTAAAAATATTTATGGAAGCATAATAAAAATTAACTGTCATTTTGTAGAAAATCCTCGTCCGCCGTTATATTGACTTCCGTCCAGTCATAATGAGTGAAGCGATAGCGAAGTCGAACTGCGGAGCAGTCCGAGATGTAACCGAGCAGTATCTTTAACGGAAGTGACACAGCTGGTTGGTATCTTTCGGACAGCAGGTAATTATTAAGTTTTTGTCCTTAGTAAAAATGGGGTGTGATTTCGGTTGACTATTTTTAATATGATATATATAATAGGGGCGTTCAAAAAAAAAGATATAGAAAAAATGTAATAATTACGGTGGATAAAGAATGAATTATTATGAAGTGTTATTACCTATGGCAATGATTTTATTCTTATCTAAGATCTTGTCGTTAGGATGTAAAAAAATAGGATTACCTCAGGTCGTAGGTATGATTTTGACGGGTATACTTTTGGGCTTCATTAAGTATATTCCCCAACAAAATATTTTTACCGACGCCGCACTTGAGGGTTTGGGCTTTATTGCCAAGATAGGCGTAATTTTGATAATGTGCTCGGCTGGATTGGAAACAGACCTTAAGGTCTTGAAGCAAACAGGCGGTAAAGCGGTTATTATTACCGCATTAGGTGTAATAGTACCTATGTTGTTTGGCTTCGGCTTAGCTTGTGCATTCTTTCCAGATGCAAGTATATACAGTAAGCTTTTTTATGGTGTTATATTGACAGCCACATCGGTAAGTGTTACCGTTGCTACACTCAAGGAGCTTGGTAAACTAAATACCCCTATCGGTACCGCTATTGTATCGGCAGCAATTTTGGATGATATTATCGGTATCGTTCTCTTATCCTTGATTAGCGGTCTTTCAAGCGGTCAAGATCAATCGGAGGATGTATTAGGTAAGCTTTTTGCACCCATTTTTACAGGTGGATTGAGTGCGTTAGGCGTTATCATTAAGATATTGCTTTTCTTCGTGTTGATTATTGCATCGGGCTTAATTCTTCATTTTATCTTCAAAAAGTTGGATGTTAAATTCCATAATCACCGCAGACTTGCGATATTCGGCTTTGCAGCATGCTTTCTCTATGCATTTCTTGCCGAAAAGGTGTTCGGTATAGCAGATATTACCGGTGCTTTCTTCTCGGGTTTGATGATCTCTGGACTTGGTGCGACCGACTATGTTGATAGAAAGATTGATCAATCATGTTATCTGATATTTGCTCCGGTATTCTTTGCGAATATTGGTATAAACTGTGACTTTTCGGGTATCACCGGTACCATTGCACTCTTTGGATTGTGTTATGTAGTGCTTGCTCTGCTCGGTAAATTTATCGGTTGCGGTGCAGGTGCGCTTATCTGTAAGAGTGGCTGGAAGGATTCGATTCGTGCAGGCGTTGGCATGATGGCAAGAGCCGAGGTCGTGCTTGTATGTACTCAAAAGGGTGTTGATTACGGTTTAGTTGATAGGGCAATCTATCCGTTTATCATTTTATTGATTATTATCAGCTCGTTTATAGTTCCGATCTTTTTGAAATTGACATATAAAAAAGAACCGCCAATAGACGGTTCTCACTTCACCACCGAAGCCCCACAGAGCGAACCCCACGCTCAATCATCCGCTCCCGAACAGATTCCTGTCGAAAATAATTAGAAAATAAAATCCCTTGACCGAAAATGATCAAGGGATTTTTTATAATAGACTATTCGATATTTAATCTATGCATAGATTTCGGCGAGATTAACAATGACCTCGACCATCTTCTCCATCGAGTTAACGGGGATATATTCAAATCTTCCGTGGAAGTTGTGACCGCCGGTAGAAAGGTTTGGAGTCGGCAGTCCCATAAATGATAGACCACTGCCGTCAGTACCGCCCCTTATGGGAAGAATAAATGGTTCTATGCCCGAAGTTTTAAATGCAGTAATTGCGTTATCAATCATATAATAGTGTTGGTCAATTACGCTCTTCATATTATAATAGCTGTCTTTGACCGTTGCTTTGACAACTTGTTTATTATATTTTGCATTGATTTTTTCGGCACAGGACACGAAAAACGCTTTACGCTCTTCAAATTTTGTTCTATCGTGATCTCTAATTATATATTTTGCTCTTAGTGATTCTACACCGCCTTCGACGTAGTCGATCATATAGAAGCCTTCGTGATTTTTTGTTGTATTAGGTCTTTCACTAACAGGCAACAGTGAATGAAATTCATTAAAAACATCCACTGAATTGATCATTTTACCATAAGCATCACCCGGATGAACGGAAACACCGTTAATTTCAATATGACCGGCACTTGCATTGAAACTTTCATAATTGATCTCGCCAAGTGCACCGCCGTCTATGGTATAAGCAATATCTGCACCGAATTCAGCAACATCAAAGCCCTCTGTACCACGACCGACCTCTTCATCGGATGTAAAAGCGATGCGGATTTCGGGATGCTTGATTTCGGGATGATTTATTAGATATTCAAGTGCAGTAACGATTTCGGCAACACCTGCTTTATCATCGGCACCGAGTAAGGTCGTACCATCTGTAAAAATAATATCTTGACCGACATAATTATTTATTTCGGGGAAACTTTTTACCGAAAAATAAATATTTTCGGCTTTATTTAATAGCACATCCTTTCCGTCGAACTTGATTATCTGCGGTTTTATATCCTTACCGCTAACGGCAGGAGATGTATCCACATGTGCCAAGAATGCAAGCTTAAGGTTGCATTCGACATTGGACGCTAATGTGGCAAAGACATATCCGCACTTAGAGCGTCTGGTATATAAGCCAAGCTCCTTCAATTCACTTTCGAGCTGATCCAATAAAATGAGTTGCTTGGTTGTGCTTGGTAGCGATTCACTGTTTTCGTCGCTTTGGGTATCGAATGCGACATATTTTAAAAATCTATCAACAACATTCATAGTATTATACATTAAAACGGAAGTGAACGACATCGCCGTCTTTCATAACATATTCCTTACCTTCACTGCGTAATAGTCCCTTTTCTTTAGCGGTAACCATTGATCCGCAAGCTACAAGATCGTCATAATTGACGATTTCTGCACGAATAAAACCTTTTTCAAAGTCGGTATGGATTTTACCTGCTGCTTGAGGCGCTTTTGTTCCCTTTTTAATGGTCCATGCTCTTGTTTCATCTTCACCGGTGGTAAGGAAACTGATAAGGCCAAGTGTGTCATAGCCTACGGAGATTAGCTTATCGAGTCCGCTTTCGGTAATACCGTAATCCGCTTGGAAAAACTCTCTATCTTCGTCATTCAAGCTTACGAGGTCTTCTTCGACTTTAGCACAAAGGCTAATGATCTCGGCGTTTGATTTTTTAGCAATATCAGAAACTATATCAACATATTTATTTGGCTTACCTATATCGTTTTCACCTATATTAGCAACATAGATAACAGGCTTAGAGGTCAATAAGAATAAACCGTCCACATATGCCTTTTCTTCGTCATCGAGATCTTGATCTCTTATAGCAACACCGCCTTGAAGATTAGTAAGTAGCTTTTCGAGCAATTCGATTTCGGGAATATATTTTTTATCACCGTTTTTAGCTTGGTTTTTGACCTTCGCAAGCTTTTTCTCGACTGCATCGGCATCTGCTAATTCCAATTCGATATCAATTGTGTCGATATCACTTTGCGGATCGACTTTATCGTTAACATGGGTGACATTAGCATCGTCAAAACAGCGTACGACATGCACGATAGCGTCAACTTCTCTAATGTGAGATAAGAATTTATTACCTAAGCCTTCACCTCTTGAAGCACCCTTTACAAGACCTGCAATATCTACAAATTCGAGAACTGCGGAAATAGTCTTTTTAGAGTGAAAAAGATTGGTCAAAACATTGAGTCTTTGATCGGGAACCTGAACAACGCCAACATTGGGTTCAATGGTACAGAATGGATAATTTGCACATTCGGCACCTGCTTTAGTAATAGCATTAAAAAGGGTGGATTTTCCTACATTAGGTAAACCTACAACTCCGAGTTTCATAAATAAACTTCCTTTTGAATAAATTTAATTATTTCGGCATAGCCTACATAACACAATTAATATTATATAACATATAAAATAATTT
>CAZUET010000041.1:0-14216 GCA_964619685.1 uncultured Christensenellaceae bacterium | reverse complement strand
AAAAGATACTATCCAATATAGCGATTTATAAAAGTCAAATGTATTGTATAATTGGTTTATATGGAGATTTAGCCAATACGCTCCATATATGTTCCGGTTCTGGTGTCAACTCTAATCTTTTCGCCTTCGTTAACAAACATAGGAACTTGAATTTTGAAACCTGTTTCCAATGTAGCAGGCTTTGTTCCGGGAGTAGCGGTATTACCTCTAACAGCGGGTTCACAAACGGTAATCAAAAGCTCTACAAATGTTTCAGGCTCTACAAGGAATGCTTGTCCTTTATAGAAGGAAACGGTAACCTTACTACCTTCGATAATGAAGTTCAAAGCTTCGGATACTTGATCGTAATTCAAAGGAATTTGATCAAAGTTTTCGCTATTCATGAAATAATAGAATTCGCCGTCATTGTAAAGATATTCCATAGCAACTCTTTCGATCAATGCGGTTTCGAATTTATCTGTGGGGTTGAAGGTTTTTTCGAGTACATTACCGCTCATAACGTTCTTAAGCTTTGTACGAACGAATGCAGCACCTTTACCGGGCTTAACATGTTGGAAGTCAACGATAACCATTACATTGCCTTCAAGTTCAAATGTGATACCTTTTCTGAAATCACCTGCTAAAATAAATCCCATATATAATCTCCTTAAAGTATTATTAAATTTTTATCGCAACGGGTCAGCGTTACGGGGTTACCATTTGATAGATATAAGCTATCTTCGATTCTAATACCGAACTTACCGGCAATATATACGCCCGGCTCGATAGTATAAATCTGATTATTACAGAAAACATCCTTACTTCTACGATTTAAAAACGGTCTTTCATGAATGTCGATACCGACGCCATGACCTAAGGAATGTGTGAAGTATTTACCTAATCCCTTTGAATCAAGAAATTCACGAACTATTCTATCGGCATCGATACAAGCCATACCCTCTTTTACAATAGATATACCAAGTTTATTTGCCTCTAAAACATCGTTATAAATCTTTACATAATCGGGATCGGACGGAGTTCCAAACGAGAACGATCTCGTAATATCCGAACAATATCCTTTATACTTAGTACCAAAATCAAGGGTAATCACATCACCATATTTCAGCTTTGTATGGCCGGGATGACCGTGAGGATAAGCTGTATGCTCACCGAAAACCGAAATTGTATCGAATGCAATACCTTCTCCGCCAGCCTTAATATATTCATATTGTAATAAATAGGCAAGCTCAAGCTCGGTCATACCCTCTTTGATTTGAGGAAGCAACGCATTAAAAGCCTTATCATTAAAGCTACAAGCCGATTGAATAATTGCAATCTCCTCATCGGTTTTTATCATACGAGGTGATGATATTATCGATTGACAATCCTTGACCTCAGCAAAGTTTGAACTAAGTACCTGATAATCGGCGAATGAGATAGTCTCCGTACCTAATATCCTTACACCTCTTTCTACCGCATAAGCAGAGATAGTATTCAGGTCACCACATGCCAATGAAACTAATCTAAAATAATCAGGTATATAACATTTAGCTTCAAGCGTATATCTATCATCTGTAAAATAAAATACATCTTCTTTAGTAACAAGTATGGTACACTCGGGATTATCATATCCGCCATAATACAATGTATTAGAATGCGAAGTGATTAGGAGTGCATCGGCACCCGAATTATTAAGAATATTATTTATCAATTCTCTATTCATTTCGTTACCTCTTTTATATTATATATTATATTAATAGGTTTTGGCAAGTACATTTTTTATTTCTTAATACAATTATAGTACACTTTTTTCATGTAAACTGCATCTTTACCCTGAGTTCCGTCCGATTCACTCACAATATAAGGCGTAAAGCCATTATCTGCATATATTTCCGCAAGTGGTTCAAACTCAGGACCATATTCTTTATCATCAAATGTAAGATGCTTTAATTCGCCCTTTGGGCCGTATTTTACCTTTGAAAAATGAACATGCATATTAGAAATCTTTTGTTGATTTATATGTTTTGCCAATGTATTAAATATATTTTGATAATCGGCTTTTGTTCGTAATATACCTTGATATCTTGCATTGATATGACCAAAATCGATACATGGTAAAACATTTGGATGTAATGACGATAATATCGCAACTTCCTCAACCTCGCCGACTTGACTACTTTTACCCATTGTTTCAGGACAAACAAATATATTGTTATTTACAAGATAACTATCATACAAATCAAGAAATCTCTTAAAGTTTTTAACAGTTAGTCCAAAAGCAGTTTCCTTGTCATTTTTTAGATATGCACCAGGGTGAAAAACCACTCTCTTTGCACCAAGATCTTGTGCAGCAACACATGAATCGTAAAGATACGTAAATGTTTTTTGTATCATCTCTTCGTCGGGATTAGCAAAGTTAATAAAATATGGTGCATGTACGCTAATTTCGATACCCCCATTGAGAAATGCATCACGCATTGCCCGTCTTGTATCGGTACTTACTCTTACACCCTTACCAAAGGAGTATTCAAAGCAATCTAACCCGAGACTATTGACATACTCCGGTATTTGTACAGAAGCCTTATAACCTCTATCATAAAACTCAAGATCTGCTCCGGACAAACCTATTTTTGCCCTATTGGATGATAACAATTCATAATTATTAGTCATTAAACACCTCCAGATCCTTTTTAATTTGTTCGATTAATGCTTCAACCGATTTAAACGGAACAATATCCCTGATGAATGAATCAAAGAAAACCTCAACCGCACGACCGTATATATCCTTATTAAAATCAAGAATATATGCTTCGATATTAATCGAATTATCACTAAAAGTAGGATGATCTCCCACATTTATTAGTGTCTTGAAATACTTTCCTTCAATCCTTATTTCGCCCTTGTATACGCCAAATTTAGGCACTACTTTGCTATTATCAAGCTTTAAATTAACGGTAGGAAACCCAATTTTTCTACCGTCTTGTCTGCCGTGAAGTACCTTACCATATATCGAGTAGCGACGACCAAGTAGCTTTGTTGCCATATCAATTTTGCCGTTAACTATCATTTTTTTGATAAATGAAGAGCTGACTTTAATACCGTCACAGGTAACATCGTCGACAATAATTAGTTTTATTTCATGCTTACTACAATAATCACTAAGCACTTCGATATTGCCTTCTGCTTTATTTCCAAATGTATAATTCTTACCTACGACTAATGTACCAATATTGATCTTAGAAGTTAATAGGTTTAAAAAATTTATTGGCGATAATGATAAAAATTTTTTATCAGGAATAGCTGTAAATACCTTACGAATACCTATTTTTTCAAATAGACCGCATCTTTCATTAAAGGAATATAGATCCTTTTCAGTTTTGGAATCGATAACTCCCGTTAAAGGATTAAGAAAAGTAAAAACAGCAGGTATTCCATTAGATCTTACTACCTCTCTCAGCAAGGAAGCATGTCCTAAATGGATAGTATCAAAATATCCTAAGCCTATAGAATATTTTTGTTTATAAAGTGATCTATCGAAATCCTCAAGTGATACAACATAATCTTCAAAGGAGCATATCATTTTTAAATATCCTATTGAAAAATCACCTATTCCAAGCGTTTTACCGTCACACACAACTCTACTATTTTTTCAAATAGACCGCATCTTTCATTAAAGGAATATAGATCCTTTTCAGTTTTGGAATCGATAACTCCCGTTAAAGGATTAAGAAAAGTAAAAACAGCAGGTATTCCATTAGATCTTACTACCTCTCTCAGCAAGGAAGCATGTCCTAAATGGATAGTATCAAAATATCCTAAGCCTATAGAATATTTTTGTTTATAAAGTGATCTATCGAAATCCTCAAGTGATACAACATAATCTTCAAAGGAGCATATCATTTTTAAATATCCTATTGAAAAATCACCTATTCCAAGCGTTTTACCGTCACACACAACTCTACATAAACCGTTAATTCCTTTTGAATAAATCCTATTACCTACTGCAAAATCATTTTTCTGATTTGAATCGAGTTTAAATTCAGGATATCTATCAGAATACTGTTCTAATGAAATAAAGCCTTTTGTGTAATCTAAAGCAATTTCATTAATTGTAACAGAATCATTGATATTAAAACCGGCACATTCAAGCCTTATGATATACGACATGAATGCAGGAAGTCCTAAAGAAACACCTAAATCACGAACAAATGACCTTATATATGTACCAGATGAGCATGTAATATCAAATGTAACTCTGTTTTTTAAAATGGAGATTATTTCAATATCGAATATCTCTATATCGGCTTCCTTAAGCTTGAACTCTTTACCATCTCGAGCAAGATCATATGCTCTTTTTCCGTCAATAGATTTTGAAGAGTAATCGGGGGGCAACTGTTTTTGCTTACCGATGAAAGAATTGATTACTTCGTCTATATGTGATGAAATGTGATTACAAATATCATCGGGAATGTCATTGTAATCATACCAGTCGCATTTTTCTGTCACCTTACCATACGAATCCAAGGTATCTGTACTTGCACCGAAAACTGCTTGTGCTCTATATGTTTTTGTATGCACACTAAAACTATCGAAAAGCTTAGTTGCATTGCCTATAGCTACAACAAGAACTCCGCTTCCACCCGGGTCAAGCGTACCGAAGTGACCAATCTTCACCTTTTGTCGAAATGCAGAGCTAAGTATTCCACGCAGTTTAACTACGGCATCGGATGAGGTGAAGCCTGTAGGCTTGATAACATTATAAAATCCGCTTATCATTTTAATCCAAATTTTTATGTACAGCAAAGGTAAGCATATCGAGTACGATACCAAGCTCGCCGGTTACCCTACATCCGGCAGCATTCTTATGACCACCGCCACCGAATTCGCTTACGATGTCTATTGCATTGACATCACCCTTAGACCTGACACTAACCTTAAAGGAATTATTATTAACCTCAGTCAAGCCAATAGCGACCTTGACTTCTTCAGCCTTTAGGATATCGGCTAAAACACCCGATGTTTGATCGAGAGAGCAACCAAATCTATCGAGATCCTCTTTCGTGAATACCAGGAAAGCGACCTTACTGCCTAATTCATATATTGCCTTTGAAATTACAAAAGAACTTAGCTTAACCAAAGCTAACGGCTTTTCATTAAGGTATTTACGGTATAACTCACTATTATTTATACCATATTTAAGTAATTCAGCTCCTGTTTGAAGGGAATTAGAATTAACATATTCATAAGCAAAACCGCCACAATCGGTAATAAGTCCGACATATAATAGCTCTGCAACTTCCTTTGTAATATATTCAGGATAGAATCTTTTCACAAAACCGAATACTAATTCAGCCGTAGAGGATGATAGCTCAACAAAATTAACCTTAGCAAAGCACTCCCTTCCCTCATGGTGATCTATAGATGCACTATCGCACTTATCAAATAATACTGCATACTTACCGCATCTTTGAGCAGTAGATACATCCACCGAGATCATTAAGTCATATTTATCAATAGTCTGTTTACCGAAAAAATCGGAAAAAGGTAGTCCCTTATATCCATTAGGTAGTTCACCGTCACATAAGCAATCGCATTCCTTACCATATAGCGAAAGCACTCGCCATAAAGCGAGCGCAGTTCCTATAGCATCGCCATCGGGATTGATATGAGTTACTATCCCGATTTTTGATGCTTTATTGATCTTATTATAAATCAGTTCAAATTTATCCATTTTTAATCGTCAAAATCAATATCGGTCGATTCTTCTTCGGGCGTTTCGTCCTCGAAATAGACCATATTTTCCTTGGCTTTATTAATTAGCTGATCCATTTTTTGAGCATACTCACTACTATCGTCTGACTTAAAGATAAGAGTAGGCATTAAACGAATCCTGACCATATCCTTTACCTCATTGCGAATAAAACCTGCACAATGATTCAATGTTTCAAATGTAGCTTTCTTTTTTTCAGGATCACCGTAATATGATACATAAACTGTAGCATATTTTAGATCTCGGGTGGTATTCACCTCTGTTACGGTGAGCATTCCCGAAATTCTTGGATCCTTTAGCTTAAAGTTAAGCACATATCCTATTTGTTTTGTTAATTCACTATTAACTCTATCAATATTCATTAGTTATACTTCTCCATAATGAAGCACTCGATCTCATCACCTTCCTTGATATCGTTGAATTTTTCGATACCAAGTCCGCACTCATAACCTTGCATGACCTCTTTTACATCGTCCTTCATACGCTTCAAGGATGAAATATTTGCAGTATAAATGGAAACATCGTTTCTGAATATTCTAACTTGAGCAGTCTTATCGATTTTACCCTCTGTTACATAACAACCTGCGATAGTTCCAACTCCTGAAATTTTAAAGGTGTTACGAACAACTGCTCTACCGATAACAGTGGGTCTAAACTTAGGAGCAAGCATACCGCTAAGTGCTTCTTGAATATCCTCGATAGCTTCATATATAATGCTATATGTTCTAATTTGGATCTGTTGATTTTGTGCTGCGTTTTTAGCATTTGCATCCGCCCTTACATTGAATGCAATAATGATTGCGCCACAGGTTGATGCAAGTGTAACATCAGATTCATTAACTGCACCGACACCACTGTGAACGACATTGACTTTAACCTCTTCGTTAGATTGCTTGAGTAATTCTTGAGAAAGAGCTTCGACTGAACCTTGGACATCGCATTTAATGATAAGATTAAGCTCTTTGAGAGTACCTTGAACCATCTTACGCATAACATCCTCTAAAGATGATGTCTTACCCAATCTTTCCATACGCTCTTTAATCTTACGCTCATTAGCAATTTCCTTAGCAAGCTTTTCATCGCAAACAATGATAGGATCGCCTGCATTTGGTACGCTTTCAAAGCCTAAAACAACTACAGGGATAGAAGGACCTGCGGTTTTAAGAACTTGATTTTTATCGTCATGCATAGATTTAACTCTACCGATACAAGAACCTGCAACGAATGTATCGCCCACTTTCAATGTACCGTTTTGAACCAAAATAGTAGCAACAGCACCGATAGTATTATCCATTCTTGCTTCAAGAATGGTACCTTTTGCCTTTGCCTTAGGATTAGCTTTAAGATCGTATAATTCAGCAAGAAGTAGAATTTGATCAAGCAAATCGTTTACGCCCTCACCTGTCTTTGCAGATACGGGAACACAGATAGTATCACCGCCATATTGCTCACAAAGTAAGTCATATTTTGTTAAGTCATTCAAAACTCTCTCTACATTTGCACTTGTTTTATCAATCTTATTGATTGCAACAATGATAGGTACCTTAGCATTCTTAGCATGGTTAATAGCTTCAACGGTTTGAGGCTTGATACTGTCATCAGCAGCAACAACGATAACCGCAATATCGGTAACCATAGCACCACGAGCACGCATAGTTGTGAATGCTTCGTGACCGGGAGTATCGATAAATGTGATCTTTTCACCTCTCAATCTTATAGTATAAGCACCGATATGCTGTGTAATACCGCCAGCTTCACCTTGTGCAACGCTTGCGTTACGGATATAGTCAAGTAATGACGTTTTACCATGGTCAACGTGACCCATAATTGTAATTACAGGAGCACGCTTTACCATTGCATTAGGATCATCCTCTAAATTAAAGATTTCATCAAATTTTTGTTCACTTGTTTGAGCAACCTTTAATTCAAGAGTAATATCAAATGCCATAGCTACAAGCTCGGCACTTGAAAAATCTACGCTGTCATTAACATTTTTAAAAATACCGTTTTGCATCAAGACTTTAACAATCTCGATTGCAGTATGACCTAACTTTTCAGCAAGTGTCTTAATAGCGATAGGATCGCTTTCCACTACAGCATTGGTGATTTTAATAGCTTGAGATTCTTGAACATTCTTATTCCCCTTACGGAGCTTAAATCTTCTTGCTACTTCGTCATCACTAAGCTCGCCTTCCATTTGGGCTTCACGAATCAAATTACGCTTATTATTAGTTTTCTTATCATCGTAGGATCTTGAATCAAACTTCTTACCTTGTCCCTTTCTATCCTTAGAATTTTGCTTAGGAATATAGGTTGCACCGGCTGTCAAAGTAGGTGCTTTAACACCCTTGTTTTGATTTTGATTTTGATTTTGATTTTTGAATTGATCCTCAGTAGGCTTCTTAGCAAATCTATCGTTATTAGGTACATTCTTATTCTTTTGAACCTTCTTTTCAGGCTGTTGAGGAACAAAAACTCTGGGCTCTACAACATTTTGAGCTCTATATTTATTAATATCTCTTGGCTCTTCAGCCTTAACGGGTTTAGCATCCTTAGAGGTATTTTCGGACTTTTGATCTTTATTAGACTTTTTAGTTTCCTTTTTAGACTCTTTTTTAGTTTCCTTTTTCTCCTCTACGGTCTCAACCTTTTTTGCTTCAATAGGCTTATTTTCTTGAGTTTTCTCTTCGACAGGTTTATCTTCTTTTTCTACAGGCTTAACATTAACAGACTGTACATCTTGTACAGACTTAACTTCAACCTTTACTTCTGTAGGCTCTTTTTCAATAGCCTTCTCTTCAACCTTTTCACTCACATTTTCGAACTGGGGTATATCAAGAGTAGCAGTTTGCTCCACAACAGGCTCTGCTTTAGGCTCTTCAACCTTTTCTTCAATAGGTTGTTTAAGAGCTTCCTCTTGCTCCTTTTGGATTCTTTCGTCAATGAGTTGCTTCTTAATATCCTTTACTTTTTCTAAAAGAGCATTAGCATAATCCTTTTGCCCTTTAATATTTTTAGATAGATTTTTAAACTCTTTGTCCAATTCATCCATTTTTGTTATGTTTGCTACAGGACTTTCTTTACTACTCATTAAAACCTCCACTCAATTCGTTATAGATAGCCTTTGCTAAATTAGGTTCGCAAACGGCTACACATTTACAATTATTCCTATTAGTTAATTCTTCGATATATTTTGTATCTAAGAATAACAGTTTTATTTGTTTTTTATTACAGATCTCTTCGACCTGCTTAAGTGCCGTCCTATTCAGTTCCTTTGAACAGACGACTAAATACATTCTTTTACGGCTAACAACTACATTATCACCGCCGTAAATTATTTTCCCGGACTTAATTGCAAATCCGAAATATGATTTAATCTTATTATTGATCGGCATACTTACTCAGTAATATCTCCAATGCTCTTCTGTCGACAGAAGTTTTAAACGATTTAGCCACACTATTAATCTTTATGGCTTTAGCGATACACTCGGGGCATTTACAAATATAGCATCCTCTTCCTTCCATTTTACCGCTTTCGTCTACAAAAGGTTCACCGTCAACAAGCACTATTCTTATTAATTCGGTCTTGCTCCGCTTATTTCTACAAGCTGAGCACATTCTTATATTAATCATTACTCGTCGTAATCCAAAAGCTCGTCGATATCGCCGGTATAATCGGATAATGGCTTAATATCGATTTTCCAATCGGTCAACTTAGCAGCCAATCTTGCATTTTGTCCGCCAGCACCGATAGCAAGTGATAAATTCTCGTCACGAACATATACTATCGCACTATTGGTTGCATCCTTTACCTGAACAAGGGTAACTCTTGCAGGACTCATTGCATTTGTAATGAATGCCAAAGGATCGGAATTCCATTCGATAACATCGATTCTTTCGTTATTTAACTCTTTTACGATAGCGTTAATTCTGCTACCCTTAGGACCGATACAAGCACCAACAGGATCGATAGATGAATCGGATGAACAAACAGCGATTTTAGTACGGAAGCCGGCTTCACGAACGACCTTCTTTACTGTAATCAAACCTGAGCCGATTTCGGGAACTTCACGCTCGAATAAACGCTTAACAAATGCAGGACAAGAACGAGATACGACAACTTGAGCCATACCCTTATTATTCTCTCTTAATTTCTTAACGAATACCTTAATAACCTTACCGAGCTGACTATAATCCTCGCCCTTTATCTGGTCATTGATACCTAATACACCTTCCATTTGAGTTGCAACAATCTCAACATATACTGTCGAACCCTCTACTCTACGGATGATAGCATCAAGAATTTCACCCTCTTTATCATTCATTTCCTCTTTTACTTGCTCCTTACGAGCGTCATTGAGCTTTTGAACGATAACCTGCTTTGCAGTTTGAGCGGCAATTCTTGAGAAAGACTTCGGAGCGAACTCCTCTGTAATGATATCGCCTATCTTATATGATTTTTTTATAAGCTTAGCATCCTGTAAGGATATCTCGGAATCATGATCCACAACCTCGTCTACTACGGTTTGATAAGCATAGAATAAGATCTTATTCTTTTCGGGTTGAAGCTTAACCATAACAGGACGGTTATCCATACCCTGCTTTTTAAAAGCTGAACTTAAGCCAGACTCAAGGCTCTTAATAAAAAGATCTTGATCGAGATGATATTGGTTTTCAAACTCTTCCAATGCTTGAAAAAATTCTTTATTAATCATAAAAATGTTCCTCCGAATGTTCGATTGATAATCAGAATTTGATTACCGGTTTAATTATAGATATATCCTTCTTATTGAAAGTAATTTCTTTATTTTTAACTGATACGGTCACTTCGTCATCGTTCCAAGACGCTAGCACGCCTTCGATCTTCTTTTTACCGTCAATAGCCTTATAGAACGAAATCTCGATTTCCTTGCCCTTATTCTTTACATAATCTCTTTCAAGCTTTAACGGTCTATCAAGTCCGGGTGAGCTAACATTAAGATTATATCCGTCAGGTAAAAAATCTTGTTCATCTAAAATGGGATCGATAGCTCTTGAAACAGTTTCACAATCATCGAGTCCAATTCCGCCCTCTTTATCTGTATCGATAATAAATGTAAGTGCCATGGAACCGTATTGCTTAGCATAAGTTACCTCAACAAGCTCGTAGCCGAGATCCTCTATCACCTTACCGCATACTTCTGCTGCTCTGTTTTTAACATCTGCCATAACGAAGCCCTCCTTATTTGTAATATCAATAAATAGGTGAGCCAAACAGCTCACCTACCAAATGTCGATATTTCTCAATCGACACTAATAATATAATACATTTTTTCAAATTATGCAATGATTTTTGATAACTTTTTTAAATTTTTTATAAAAAATCAAGCTACAAAATAGAAAATACCAATTATTCATTTAATTCATGGTCGATAGTAGCGACTAAATTCACATCCTCGTCAATTCCTTTAACGATGATATCACCAATAAAAACGGACTTATCGAGTAATACTGCATTTATCTTATCCATAATAGCAAATATTTCCGATTTTCGTATGGGTCTATCAGTCTTAACAGATACCATTGCACCATCCTTAGCTCTTACCGATGATGTAACTACACGCCTTGGACATGTTACCTCATTACGGGCATACATATCGCCACGTTTACAGTTATTACCATTTACCGAAACGACAGCTCCGTCTAACAATTCTACTTCGATATTACAACCCATCGGGCATTCAATACAAGTCAAAGTCCTTACCATGCGTTTTCCTCCAAACTAACAGTAATATCACCATTAAAACTCTGCAATAGATCTTCTGGAATAATCAATGTTTCCATTTCGCCCGGAACACAAATCTGCTTTTTACGACTGAAAACGGGCTTACCATTACATTCAACAGTTATTAAGCAATGCTTATATGCACCTCTTACTCTAAAAAAGATCTTTACATTTCCTTTGATATTTTTATCTATCATTTGAGGTAACACATAACTTATTTTCTCAGCGTTATTACATTTTATTGCATTATGCTCCTTTCTTCCGTTTAAAATTAAGTCCGCAGCACTTGAACCGCAAATCTCAGCCTCCTCCGATACAAAATCGACTAAATCGTGAACCTGTAATACATTACCCGCTGCGAAAATCCCGTCTACCAATGTTTCTCGGGTTTGATAGACAACAGCGCCCTTCGTTGACGACGAAAGAGGTATATCTGCCCCCTTTGTCAATTCATTTTCGGGAATCAAACCTACAGAGAATAACACAGTATCGCAGTCAAAATAGATTTCTGTTCCCGGAATTGGCATTTTATTAGAGTCAACTTCACTGATAACAACTCCTGTAACTCTCTTATCTCCTCTAATTTCGGTTATGGTATGATTGAGATATAACGGAATATCAAAATCGTTTAAACATTGTTCGATATTTCTTCTTAACCCGCTTGAATAAGGCATTATTTCGGCAACCGCTAACACCTTAGCACCCTCTAATGTCATTCGACGAGCCATAATTAGACCAATATCTCCCGAGCCTAATATTACCACTCTTTTACCCGGTAAATAACCCTTTATATTTACATATTTTTGTGCAGTACCTGCAGAATATATACCTGATGCTCTTGTACCTGCAATATTTAATGCACCACGGCTTCTTTCTCTACAGCCCATTGCAAGAATTACAGCCTTGGGCTTCAATGTAAAAACGCCGTACTCCGAATTAATGGCGGTTATTGTTTTATCATTAGTAAGAGACAAAACAGTAGTTGATAATAGAATATCTATATCGCTATTTTCAACCTCTTTTATAAATCGGGATGCGTATTCGGGTCCGGTAAGACTTTCCTTAAATCTGGTCAAGCCAAATCCGTTATGGATGCATTGATTTAAAATTCCGCCAAGTCTATCTTCTCTTTCGATTAAAAGAATGCTTTTTAGTCCTTTATCGTATGCAGCCTTAGCCGCACCCAATCCGGCAGGTCCTCCGCCTATTACTACTAAATCATAATTTTTCATATAACACCTGCCTATTTTGTCTTAGCGACAACCAATTCAGAACCGTCACCGCTTTTTGTGACTTCGGTAAAAGGTAAACCTAATTCTTTAGATAATATTTCAGCTATATGCGGTTGACAAAAGCCACCGCCACAACGCCCCATCCCGGCTCTTGTACGTCTTTTTATTGCGTCTACATCGGTTGCGGGGGGATTTTGTCTAATGGCGGAAATAATTTCACCCTCTGTTATTTGCTCACAGCGACAAACGATTTTACCATATGAAGGATCTGCCTTGATTAATGCATTTTTGTCTTCTAACGATAGGTCATTAAAAAATGCTTCGGGCTTTCTGATTCCGTTAAAATTTTCATTTTTAACGCATGGTTTTTTATCTTGCACCATTCGAGCAACATAGACACCGATTGCAGGGGCAGAAGTTAATCCCGGTGATTCTATTCCAACAACATTTATTAAACCCTTAACAGTCGAGCTTTCTTCAATAATAAAATCACCTTTATCGGTGTATGTTCTCACTCCCGCAAAGGAAGTAATTGTATTGTACAACGGTACGTCCTTACATATCTTATTAGCTTTACTAATGACTGTCGATAAGCCTTGCATAGTGGTATCGGTAGAAAAATCATCGATACATTCAGCCGTGGGTCCCATAAGAATATTATGATCAACGGTAGGAGTCATCAAAATTCCCTTTCCTTTTGCGGTAGGCGTACAGAAAATAGTATGACGGATAAAATCTCCACTTTCTCTATCCAATAATATGTACTCACCCCTTCTACCCTTTATCTCGAAGGAATTATCCCCAAAAGCATTTGCTACCAACGATGCACCAGCACCAGCAGCATTGATTATGATACTACCGTCAACACTTTGTCCGTTTTTGGAATAAATACGAAATCCGTTATCCAATTTTTCCACTGTATTAACATCAAAATTTGTAATTAGTTCGGCACCGTTATCCATTGCATTACCAATTGACGCAATAGTTAAGCAATACGGACAAATAATACCGCCTGTCGGTGCAAATAATGCAGAAACTGCATCATCTGAAATATTAGGTTCAAGTGCTTTCAACTCTTCTTTTGAAATGATTTTTAAGCCGTCTACACCGTTTATTTCACCACGCTTTTTCAAGTTTTCAAGAGTCGGTATCTCTTCTTCACTGAAAGCTACGACCAAAGAACCGCAGTTATCATACTTAACTCCGAGTTCCTTTGCATATTCTGCCATCATTTTATTACCTTCTACATTGAAACGAGCCTTAAGTGTACCAGGTAATGCGTCAAAACCGCCGTGAACAATGCCCGAATTAGCTTTACTTTGCCCCATACAGACATCATTTTCTTTCTCAAGCATACATAGAGAATACTTATACTTACTCAATTCTCTAAGAATTGCACCGCCTATTACGCCACCGCCTATTACAATAATATCATACATTTAGAAAATTCTCCGCTGTACTTTATAAATAT
>CAZUET010000040.1:0-14395 GCA_964619685.1 uncultured Christensenellaceae bacterium | reverse complement strand
AGAAGAAGAAGCACCTATTATTAGGTCTTATCCACAAAGAACAGGTGAGATTACCTATAATCGTGGTAATTTGTATTTTGATGAGAAAGTTTCAAGGGGTACTTTTACAATTAAACCCGATACATATTGTTATTATCGCACAAGCGAAGACTCTGCAGCCAACAGTACCGAAGTTTCAATGGCAGATTGGTATTACACTTATTATGTAAAAGCATCCAATTATGATTATGTTTCAGCTGACGAGCCAACCGACAAAACTCAAGACTATGTTCAAATAACCATTTATGGCTACGAAAATGTAGTAAACAAGGCTGCGAGTAAAACCGTGGCAAGCGATTATCATGCAGCTATACAGATGACAAGTGGTACTCTTGATGTACAGAGCGGTTCTTTTAACCAATATTTTGGTGTAGATAGGACGGCTTGTGTTAATGCACAGGGCGGTGAGATCAATGTTAAAAAGGGCTCTTTCTCATCTCGTGTTCCTAATGCATTATCATTTAATCCAAGCACCGTGCTTATCAAAGAAGCCGACAAGGTATCATTTAACGAATCATATTTCGATAACTTTACTTGGAATACCGAAAACGCCGACTTTGTGTATCAATTAACAGCCAACGGTACAGACTATAATGGAAGATTGGCACGTAGTGGACAAGCATATTGTATACTTAACGGCGGTAATGCTAATGTTTCTGTCGGTACGGGTAATTTATATTCATCCAATAATAACATTATTAGTATGCAAGGTGGTGATCTATCTATTAATGGCGGTAATTTTACCAAGCGTGAAACTAATGTTCCTAAGCTTGACGAAACAAATGCCGCAGTTAATGTCAATAACGGAAATTTGAGCTTATCCGATGCAACTTGTAATGTAATCGGAACGAATTCGGTTGCAGTTCGAGTCGGAGCAGGAAAGCTTACCATAGATAATAGCAGATTTAATGTAAACGGAGAGAATTCATACGGCATCCGTTCATATATCAATAGTATTACCAATTTTAAAGTCACGAATACTGACTTCACTGTAAACGGTAAGAATTCAACAGGTATCTATTCCGAAAACGGACGAGTTAATATTTCATCTACAGGAACCAACTCTATCAAGATTGATGGTGAGGGTGCAAAGGGTATCTATGTTTTGAATAACGGATCGGTAGATTCCACCAATTATACCTATACCGTCAACGGTAATAATTCCTATGGTATAGATGGTGATATAAACGCATCGGGCTTAAAGATCAACGGTGGCGCTATGACAGTAAAAGGATCGTCAACCTTTGGAATAAACTCGTTAATAAGCGGTGATAATAACTTTACCGTAACCAACTTTTCAATTACAATGAGTGACGGTTCGAATCAAACTGCTATTTATTCTGCTAACGGTAAGGTTACTCTTAGCACAACCAATGGTGCTACGATAAGTGTAGACGGTGCCAATTCTCGTGGCGTATATGTATTAGGTAACGGTACCGGAACTGATGCTAATCAAGGTGCCGTACAATCTACGGGCTATGATTATTCTATTATCGGTGACCATGCTATAGGTATCGAAGGAACAAATCACGCATCGTCTATTAAAATGGAAAATGGTGCAATGAAAGTTAATGGTGGTTCTTCATACGGTATCAAATCGGCAATTAATGGAAAGGATAAATTTAGTGTTGAGAATTTCTCCATAGAAATGAATGGAGGAAATACTCAAATCGGCATTTATTCTATAAACGGTACTGTTAATCTTGACTATACCGACACTTCCTCAACTTCCACTGAAAAAGGACTTATTACTGTAGATGGAAATAATAGTGCGGGTATCTATACAGGTTCAGGCGGTTCGGTCGTATCAAAAAACTATTCATATGTTATTAACGGCGAAAATTCTTCAGGAATATACGCTACAGCCGGTTCGGTAGAACTATCTAATGGTGATATTACTGTCAATAAGAATGTTACTACATACGGTATTTATGCTACATCCAACGAAACGCTTAATATCACAGTTACAAACTCTAATATTAATGTAGGCTATAAAGACGATACAACTGATAAGAGCGGTACTGTAAGTGCATCTGCAGGTGTATTCCTTTCGTCATCACAAACAGATAGCTTAGTTAAGCTTACTGATACATCAATTCTTAGTTATGAGCTTGGTATAGTTTCTAACGGTGGTAGGGTAGAATTACATAATAAAGGGACAAATAAGAGTTCTATCACAACTAAAAAAGCATCCGCTATAGCGATAAGAGGCGGTGATGTATACTTTGATAATGATAGTGATTGTACTATTGAATCGTATAACACCACCTCAGAATTTGTCGATAATACATATAAAATGACACTCCCCGTAAGAGAAAATGACACTTTAGTTGCAAACGATTATGTAAATACCGACGGTATATATGTTAACGGTGGCTCCTTTACTTCAAACGGAACACTAACGCTCACTCATACCGGTTTGCAAAATGCAACTGAAATAGAAAATTATAATTATAACTCCCTTGTTGTAACTAGTTACGCCCTTCGTGTTTATGGTGGTAATGTTAATATTGTAGGTGAAACCGAAATAACCGCAAAGGTTGGTGGTGGCGTATATGCAGGACAAAGCTCGGTGGCGACAACTGCAGGAAATATCACATTAGGAACAACTGATTCAAAAGAGTCATCTATCAAAGTAACAACTACTGGCGAGACGTATAGTTCATCAGAGTATAATGCATTAGGTGGAAATACTTCAATAGGTAGTTGGCAAAGTCGTAAGAGTATTACTGGTGGACACGCCGTAGAAATGAATGGCGGTAGTATTACAATTTATAATGGCACATATGATGCGGCTTTTGGAAACGGGGTGTATGCAAGCGGCAATGGTACCATTAATATCTATAATGGTATCTACAATGGCTGGATGGGTACAGGGAATAATAGAGTAACAGATAAAACCGGTCCAAGTGCATATTATGGATTAAAGGTTTGTGGTGGTGCAACTGTTCATATTCGTGGTGGTTCGTTTGATGGTGGTAACGGCGGTGCGTTTGTGACAGGCGTTACAAATGTATCTGGTAAATCTATCGTAAATAGTTCGACTGCCAAAGTGTACATTTATGCAGGTGTATTTGGCTATACTAATAACAAACCGACAGCAACTGATGGTTTTAATGTTTATGATGATGTAATTATCGTTTTTGGTGCAAAAACATCGAATGTATCTAAGGATGATATAAAAGTATATGGTACTTCCACTTCTATTGCAATAAATGCGATTACACAAAATAGCAGTTCTATACGGGAATCAAAAGTATTTGTATATTATGGTACGTATAAAGGTTCAGGACATGGTATGTACTTTGATGAGAATGCAAAATCTTCATCTTATGAAACATATAATACAAAATCGTCAACAGTTTTAACAGATGCTGACAATCCACAGGGTGAACAGAATAACACAACTATCGAGTACTATAACGGTTAAATAGTTAATGTCCGATTTGTGAACCGATTTACCATTACAAACGCCTTTTCTTAAAAAAATGCGAAAGAATGGTCAAAACGGTTGACAACAGAGATAAAAAAGGGTACAATCAAAATAGAAATTCTTATAAGGAAGGCAAATTATGGCAACTAATAGCTTCAAAATGATGATGCGAATGTTACAGTCCCGGGCGAATACGCATGGGTTCTTTGCCTTGTCTGAATAAGAAAGGATTGACATTGCGTGTAAAATTTTGGCTCGGGACGGTAATTGAGTTTTCCGAGCCTTTTTTACGGATAGGCTCGGGTAGGTCCACACACATTTTTACGAAAACATTTTAAAAGGAATCATAAATGATCAAGATCGAAAACCTATGTAAAATCTACAGCGAAGGTAAAAGTGACGAGGTAGTCGCACTCCGTAATATCAATCTCGATATTGAGGATGGCGATATCTACGGTATTATCGGACTTTCGGGCGCCGGTAAAAGCACATTAGTTCGTTGTATCAATCTTCTCGAGCGGCCTACTTCCGGTCATATCTATATTGACGGAGAGGACTTGACCGCTGTTAGCGAACCAAGACTTAGACAAATTAGACGCAAGGTCTCAATGATATTCCAACAGTTCAATCTTTTACAGCAACGCAGTGTTCTAAAAAATGTTGAGCTTGCGGGCGAGCTTAGTAAGGATGAAAACCGTAAGGAAAAGGCTATAAAGTTATTGGAGACCGTTGGACTTGGCGATAAGCTCGATGCATATCCTTCACAGCTTTCGGGTGGTCAGCAACAAAGAGTTGCTATTGCTCGTGCATTGATGACCGATCCCGAGATACTTCTCTGCGACGAGGCAACCTCGGCATTGGATCCCGAAACAACCAATTCTATTCTTGAACTGCTCAAGGAGCTTAATCAACAGCTCAATTTGACGGTGGTAATTATTTCGCACCAAATGTCTGTTATCGAGGCTATCTGTAATAAGGTTGCTATCATTGATAAGTCTACCATATCCACCGTAGGAACACTTCAAGAGGTATTCCTATCTCCTAAGGATGCCGTTGCTAAAAAGCTTATTTATTCGTCAAGAATTAATACCGGTATCAAGGGCGAGAAACTTATCAAGCTAATGTTTGACGAAACTATCGAAGATCCGATCATCACTAACATTATACAGGAGTGTAACATTCTTCTATCCATATTCTACGCCGAAACTAAGATAATTAACGGTAAGACCTATGGACAAATAATGTTTAGATTGCCTTATTACGACGAAGATATCGAAAAGCTATGCGAGTATCTCGACAGTAAGGGCGTAGCGTACGAGGAGGTTGACACAAATGACTTTTGCTGATGTAATGAGATCTATAGGCGAAACGCTCGGTATGACATTGCTATCGACCCTATTTGCATATGTTTTAGGACTTCCTTGTGGAATATTGCTTAATATCACTTCAAAAAACGGTTTAAAGCCTTGTAAACCGTTGAATGTGATAGTTGGACTAATAGTTAATATTTTGCGTTCGGTACCTTGTTTGATCATAATCGTTATATGTATGCCTTGGAGCCGTGCTTGGTTCGGTAGCGGATCGGGTAGCTGGTTCACAATACTTATCCCCTTGACGGTATCGGCATTCGGACTTGTTTCGAGAATGGTCGAGCAGTCCCTTGCTGAGGTTCCGTCGGGCGAACTCGAGGCAGTTAGATCATTGGGTGCATCAAATTTTCAACTTGTCACCAAGGTTCTATTACCTGAAGCTAAGGTCTCCCTTATCACGGGAGTTGCGGTAGTAGCAGTAAGCGTCTTGGGATATACATCATTTGCCTATAATATCGGTGCAGGTGGTTTGATTGCAGATATTTATACATTCTATACACGAAATACAGGTGACTACCTATCCAAATCAATATTCTGGATACTCACCATTGTAGTAGTAATAATTGTCCAGCTTCTCCAAGAGGCAGGATTACAAATAGCAAAAAAAATAGATAAAAGAAAGAGGACAAATTAATTATGAAAAAAATTATATCGATTTTATTAGTAGTATTGACAATATGCTTAAGCATCTCCGTATTCGTAGGTTGCTCCAATGATAAGGTTATCAAGGTTTGTGCATCCGATGTTCCCCACGCTGAAGTTCTTAACGGTATCGTAAAAGACGAGCTCGCTAAGAAGGGTTACACCCTCAAGGTTACCATTCTTGACTGGACCATCCAAAATGACTCCGTAGCAAGCGGTGACTATGATGCTAACTATTTCCAACATGTTCCTTATCTAAATGAGTACAACGGTAAGACCGCTTTATTCGCTTCCGTTAAGGTTCACTACGAGCCTTTAGGAATCTACTATGGTAAGGCAAGTAAAGGTACAGCTGTTACCGACGGTAAAACCTTCGCTATCTGTAACGATACATCTAATGCGGTTAGAGCATTCCAACTTTTAGAGGCTAAGGGCATTATTTCTAAGGATGTAGAAGGTGATAATTACCCCATAGGCGCTGACGGTGAAAGTTTAACTCTCGGTGATGTTGCTCGTGATTGGACCAGTAAAGACGGTTCCGTAAAGGTTACCCTTATTGCTGAAAATCTTCTTGTAGCATCGAGAGCCGATTATGACTTCGCATTACTTCCCTGCAACACCGCATATACCGGTAATGTAACCAGTGAAGATAGAGCAGCAGTAGAAGATGATCCTGCTCAAGTATCGGGTAAGGCTAATGTAATCGCAGCAAGACTTGACGATTATAAGAATGACGAAATTTATAAAGCAAAGATTGACGCTTTATCAGATGTAATGCTTTCTGAGGCTGTTTCTAAGTACTTCCATGACACATACTTAGGCGCAATGACCTGTGACAGTAGCACCCAAATCGACCTTAGAGGCGACATTAAATAGTCATAAAATAAATCATTCAAAACAACAATTAGAAATTGCACTGTAAAGTGCTATCAAATCACTAATTGTGTAGGGAATGCCCATTAGGTATCCCGCATCTATAAAAACGCTAAAAAGTATGCCCAATACGCATACTTTTTTTTATGATTTAGATACCGACGCAGTGCAAGGCACAGCCTTGCAGTATCTTGGACGGTAACTATTATCCTATTCCATATAAAAGCCTTGTGTTTTCTGAATTTTTGCATTGAAAACTGTTAAAAATTAAAATAAATCCCTTAACATGTTGACAAATCCGTCTGCTAAGCGTATAATATTAGCAGTTAGGTGGTTAGAGTGCTAACAAATTAACATTACGACCGCTAAAATTTTTAATAGGAGATTATATTATGCAATACGAACCCAATCAGGAAGAGAATGTGTTAGAAAAATATGGCATAGATCTAACGAAGCGGGCGGAAGAACATAAAATCGACCCCGTTATCGGTAGGGACGAGGAAATTCGAAATGTAATAAGAATACTATCAAGAAAAACCAAAAACAATCCCGTATTAATAGGCGAACCCGGTGTAGGTAAAACCGCTATAGTAGAGGGTTTGGCTGTTAGGATAGTAAAAGGTGATGTGCCCGAAGGACTTAAAGGTAAAATGCTTTATTCGTTGGATATGGCATCTATTATAGCAGGTGCAAAGTACCGTGGCGAGTTTGAAGAGCGACTCAAAGCCGTTTTGAATAAGGTCAAAGAGGCAGAGGGTAAGATAATACTTTTTATCGATGAGCTTCATACTGTCGTTGGTGCGGGTAAAGCCGAGGGCGCAATGGATGCAGGTAATCTATTGAAACCGCTTTTGGCAAGGGGTGAATTGCACTGTATCGGTGCAACAACTCTTGACGAATACCGTAAGTATATCGAAAAGGATGCTGCGCTTGAGCGTAGATTTCAGCCTGTAATGGTAAATGTGCCGAGTATTGAAGATACCATAAGTATTTTAAGGGGTTTAAAAGAGCGTTATGAAATATTCCACGGAGTACGCATTCATGATAGAGCATTGATTGCGGCTGCAACTTTATCCGAACGCTATATAACCGATAGATTTTTGCCCGATAAGGCCATTGACTTGCTTGATGAAGCAGGCGCAATGCTAAGAACAGAGATCGATTCTATGCCGACCGAGCTTGATGTACTATCAAGAAAGATTATGCGTCTACAAATAGAGGAAATGGCTCTTGAAAAAGAAAAGGATGAGTTATCAAAGGAGCGTTTAGGTAAACTTAAGGAAGAATTGTCCGAATCACAACAGATTTTCAATGAGATGAAACTCCAATGGCAAAAGGAAAAAGAAGAGATTGAGCACGAAAAGGAGCTTAAGATAAAGCAAGATAAGGTCAATGCCGATATTGAAAATGCCGAATTACAAGGTAATTATGAAAAAGCTGCTCGATTGCGTTATACCGAGCTTCCCAAAATAGAAAAGGAATTGTCAGAAATCAAAAAAAACAAAGAAAAGGGCAGATTATTAAATTCCGAGGTGACCGAGGACGAGATTGCAAAAATCGTTTCGAGATGGACGGGCATTCCTATGACCAAGCTAATGGAAGGCGAGCGTGAAAAAGTTCTTAAGCTTCAGGAACAACTTTCTAAGCGTGTAATTGGTCAAGATGAGGCTGTTAAAAAGGTCAGTGACGCTATATTGAGAGCGAGAGCAGGCATTCAAAACCCCAATAAGCCAATAGGAAGCTTTATGTTTTTAGGACCTACGGGTGTAGGTAAAACGGAATTGGCTAAGGCTTTGGCACAAATTCTATTCGATGACGATAAGAACATTGTAAGGATTGATATGTCCGAGTACATGGAAAAATTTTCTGTATCAAGACTTATAGGTGCGCCTCCCGGATATGTTGGCTACGAAGAGGGCGGTGTTTTGACCGAGGCGGTTAGGAGAAAACCATATTCAGTAGTCCTGTTTGATGAAATTGAAAAAGCAAATCCCGATGTTTTTAATTTGATGCTTCAAATACTGGATGACGGCAGAATTACCGACAGTCTTGGTAAAACGGTAGATTTTAAGAATACTATAATCATTATGACATCCAATTTAGGCTCGGAATATATGCTCAATTATAAGAATCAAGAGGAACTAAATGCGAGCATGAGTATGTTGTTAAAAGAAAAATTCCGTCCCGAGTTTTTGAACAGATTGGACGAAATAATCTACTTTAATCCGCTTGAGCGTGATGAAATAGTTAAGATTGCTAAGCTGATGCTTGATAATCTTGCATCGAGATTAAAGGATATGAATTTGACTTTGGATATTACCCCCGAAGCATTTGACGTTATCACCGATAACGGTTATGATCCTGAATACGGTGCAAGACCAATGAGAAGGTATATCGAAACCAATGTAGAAACATTGATAGCTAAATATATCATAGAGTGTAACCCAAAGCCCTTTACTCGTGTAACCGTAGTAAGCAATAACGGCACGCTCTCAATCCAAAACTAAACGCATCCATAAAAAATCTTTGTAAAAAAGCACTAAGCATAGTACAAGATAATTGTTATCCAACCACAAGGGTTTTAGGACAAACCCATTGGGCGTCCCATATAATAAAAAAAGTATGCCTAATATGCATACTTTTTTTTATAAAGAATAAGTTTCCAACGCTAACGCATTCTCCGTTCTGTCATTATTCGTCCGCCGTCATACGTTTCTCAGTCTTGTCATATTGATTTTTCCGTCCCGTCATACTGAGCATAGCGTAAGCGAAGTCGAACTGCCTAAGCAGTGCGAGGCAAAGCCTTTCAGTATTTTGGACGGAAGTGGGACGATAACGATAAATTATGGTATTATATCCACTTTTTTGATATAAATTATTTTTATTCGTTAATTACTTGGTGTAGACATTGCACCTTCTTACTGCGGAAGATAGGTCTGATTCGTTAAGGTCGGTGTTACCGTACCAGCCGTTAGATGTTACGCTATCGTTATGGCTAACTGCATTAATTGTTGCGGTTACGGAGCATCCTGATATATTGCCATTTGCGAAGTAGCCGACTATAGCACCTACATTGATATAACTCTTACGACCGCCAATAGTAATACCTATAACCTTTAATCCTTTAACCTCGGCATTTATTTCGACTTCAGCGTTTGCCTTGATTATCTTGCCGTTATTATATCCTACTATTCCGCCTATATCGAAATATGCATTCATAACATCCTGCCAGCTCTTAGATACAGCATTGATAATTCCACCCGATACAGATATATTTTGAACCGTACCTTGGTTATATCCTACTACTAAGCCGATTCCGACAGAGCCATGTTTTTGAACATCCACAGTTACATTAGCAAGTCGTAAATTCTTAACAGTTCCGTCATTATAAGCAAATAAACCTGTATAGCCATCGTTAACATCGTTAACTTTGAAGTTTGCAATGGTATAGCCGTTACCGTTAAATTCGCCCTTAAAATGGTTCTTTTCGGTTCCTATCGGATTAATAGTCTCATTGCCAAGGTCTATATCTGCACCAAGTGCGAAATAAACGCCATCGGTGTTATAAGATGACAACAGTGCATTGATGCTGTCAATCATTGATAAGAATTGCTTTTTGGTGTAGATTACAAACGGAGCATCCTTTGTTCCGTACGACACCTTAGATGAATCGAATTCAGGCAATTTGCCTATTATATTAAGAACGGCTCCGCCTACTTCGTTTCCGTCGGTAGAGCGAAGGATAAGGTCATATTTATCGGCTGATAGGTTATAAGTATAGTCATTACTCAATGTAACTACACCGTTATTATAACGGAGCTGTGTATTCATTAGCTCGACCTCGTCACCCTTGTTCATAACGATGACTTCGGAGAATTCCTTATCCGCCATATCCACATAAAGTTTCAGAGTTTCGTTGTCAGTTAAATTGAAATTATATGTTTTTTGTATCCACTTTATAGCACCGCCAACATTGACCTTGAAATCAAATGAATTGACTGCGGTATATACTGTAAACTCATTCAGTCCATAAGGTAGACTGTTGACATTGAGCGTTAATCCGAGGCGAGAAACCGAATAATTGCTTTCGTCTAATCCTTCAACTATGATGGAATTCAAAGAAGTGTCTTGTAGATTCCATTTGAATGTATAAGATGATATATCGCCCTTATTTAAGCTGATAACTGTATCGTCGTTAACCGAGGGAAGGGCGGAATTGATGACCTCAACCTTAAGCTCAACGATATTAGATGCACCGCTGACAGTGAAGGTATATGTACCGCTTTCCTTATTAATAAAGTAATCCTTGTCAATGATTAAGGCGTTGGGTGATTGTGAGAAGGATTCGCATTTTACTCCGTCTATAGTGGCGGATAAAACTGCATTTTGCGGAATATCTGCAATAAATACTACATCATTTGCATTTGCTTTATCGAATTTAGCTGTCTTTGCATTTACGATAAGTGCGTTATTAGCGCTGACATTAACTGTAAAGTCATATTGTTTACTGCCAATATACAGTTTACCTTTAATAGAGCCTTGAGGCACACCCACAAATGCGTCCTTAGATATCGATTTACCATTGAGGTGTTCAGTGATATTTTTGGAGCCGAGATAAATTGCGGATATTTCATTATCATATAACTCAATATCAAGGGGCAATGCTGCATTTGAATCGAGATTATAGTCATATGATACCGTTCTCAATACGGCTTGGCGATTATCTACCACTTTGATAGTTATCATAGCAGATTCACCGTTAGTAAACGATATAGTGAATGCTTCACCGTTTGAATTCATTAGGTAATTTGCATTGATAATCAGCTTTTCGTCACGCTGACTGTATGACCATACGCCATTATCCAAACTTACCGACGAAATAGCACTACCGTATAGTGGCATATCGATACAAGCATTTTGGGGAACTGCTTTATCAAACACCGCAGTATAACCATCTTCGGGAACAATATTCTTATCGCTCAATACATTGACGCTTAGACTCAAATAGCCCTTTGAGGACTCAAACAAAATCTCGTGTTCTCCATATGTAAGAGATTCAAGTATTGTATTACTGATTACTAATTGTTCATCATTGTAAGTATAATCAACGCCCTCAATCAATGTATTATCGTCGAGACTTACACCGATAAATTTAGATGTGTTTAGATATACATTATACATAAGGTCGCCGTCGCTACCCTTAACGAAATCCTTTTCAAAAACATCTGCAGTAGGTTGATCTGCCGACTTAATAACGGTGATGACCTTACTAACAGCCTTATTGACCTTAGATGTGACCACTATTTGGGTTTCAAATTCATGGGGTGCAGTTGCTGTGACCTTTACCTTATTATCCTTGATTGTGAGCAGTTTTTCATCGAACGAATAATCGAATTCATCCCATTCGATAGTGCGAATTGATGCATCGTTATCGGGATATTGAATATCTATCGCATACGCATCGAAGCTTGTTAGATAAAAATAGCTCGAATTTAAACGCACCGTTTCATCGGTAAAACCGTCAACGTTGTCTTTAGTTACAGGAATATATTTATATCCAACATCCCAAAGGGGCCATTTTTTATCAAGGAAGGTTTGTTGGGCAATATTGATTTTCCAGACCTTACCATTAACATTCATATCGGTATACAGTCCCAGTTCCACATAATAAGCAGGAATTATGTTTAATTCCTCATTCATTATGCTCCATCCGTCCATTTCAAGTCTTCCGGCAAGATCGAGATACACACCGAAATTAACGCCCAAATTGATGCTAACTATACCGCAAGCCGATATTCCGATCTCGTTATGTAGACCGACCTTATTTGTCCAAGTACCGGTAAGGCTTACGCCGTTAAAATTGAATTCGTCATCAACATTGAAATAAGGGGTAACGCTATCGTCAACATAAGCAACACCGAATTGAGCGGATACGACATTGGTTGCACTTGCACTCAATTTAGCTTTGACATTAGTTTTGACCTCGATTCCCATATTCTCTACAATCTGGATAGGAGTAGAGCCGACAGGAATGACCCAAGTAGCAAAAATGAAGGGTTTATCTGTTCCATTGGTGGTACCTAACGAATCTTGAACTATTTTACATACATTATCAATTATTTGTTGAAGCTTTTGATCACCTTGACCGTTAGTGTTATCGAATCCGTATTCGAAAGCACCGTCGACCGAAATAACAGTTTCGAGATCGGCATTAATGGCTACATCGAATGCTTTAGGATCTTTTTGGAAATTGACAGATGCGGTAGGAGTAAGCTTATTTGCCAATTTAATGGTTACGCTTGCACCGGGAACGCTTTTAATGAAACCGCTGAATTTAAGTGTAACATTGATAGTTGCATAGAACGGTTCGCCTGCGTTAATATCGTAATCGATTTTAAATGTACCGTAGTCACCCACATCGAAGTTGCTGCTTGCAAGCTGTTCGCCGTATAAATAAGCAACGGTGGATAGGTATATATCGGAGGAATATAAGCTATCGAGTGTGGCTTGTTCATTAAGCTTGAAAGTGTTCTCGGTAATTCCGATATCGCTTTGGTGGATATTGAGTGTATCGTACACATCATCCACATCCGCATCAACAACGGTTGCCGTCATTGTACGAGAAGAAGCATCATATGTCGATTGAACATTGGGGTCGATTTTATAAGCAACGCTCGTAATTATCTCGTCACAGCCTTCGACGTTCACCCCGTCCTCGCCAATCTTTGACTGATAAATGAAAACTGTAGTATCGGGATATTTCGAATCCAAATTAAAAATATCCAATGTGTGACTATGCTCATCGTTTTTTAATACTCTAAAATCACCCTTTGACAAAAAGACCACATTATCTCGAGTTTCGCATTCGATAATGTCATCTGCTTTGACTACAAAAATTATTTCATTGAGATCTGCATACTTTTCGTCAACAAAAGCAACCGACGAGCTGATTAAACGAATTTTATAAGCAACGCCGGGAGTCCATTTCCCTGATTTTGGTAAAAAGCCGATATTACCGAGTTCATCCTTTTTATCCGCAATAGCTAAAGCTACGCTCTTACCCTCAGAGTCCTTAACGGAAACATAGGAGCTAAGATCGGTTATCGAATTTTTACAAGCAATATAGAAAGCTTGATTGGCAGAAACACCGTTGAAAACTTGTATATTCTCAACCGAAGCTTCGGCATTAGCCACCAAGTCGTTATTATCTGGATCACTACCAAAAACTCCCGATATAGCGAGAGCAACGACTACAACCAACGCAACGACCAATACGCCGCTGGCAATTTTAATCGCCAAACCTTTCATAAAAAAGTCCTCCGTTTTAGCCAATATTATAGTAAGGGGTAACATTTACAATACAATATAGTAAATTTTACAAAAGTGCATACTCCAACTATTGACTTAATTGTATTTTATCACAAGTGCAAATGGAAAGCAATACTTTTGTTAACTTTTCTTAAACATTTACATAATATTTACATATAATATATAATACTTTATTAGTTCGCTTTTTTCAAGTATTTTTGCAAAAAGAGGTGTTTTTTTGTCGGCAGTCGGCATTATCGCGGAATTTAACCCCTTACATACGGGACACAAATACATAATTGACTGTGCACACAAACTCGGTGACACGGTAGTTTGTGTTATAAGCGGTAACTTTGTACAACGTGGTGATGTTGCCGTTATAAGTAAAAATCGCCGTGTGGAATTTGCATTGCGTTGTGGGGCTGATATTGTTGCGGAAATGCCTGTACTTTGGAGTATGTCTACCGCACAAAACTTTGCCTTAGCAGGTGTATGGCAACTTTACAACTTAGGTTGCAATAAAATAATTTTCGGTAGTGAATGCGGTGACATTGAAAAACTTAAACACGCCGCCGATGTGCTTTGCGGTGACAACTTTTTTTCACTTGCCACTCAAAAAGCAAAATCAGGCATTACATTTGCCGCCGCACGTGAATATACCGCTTGTGAACTCGGTATAGATTTTAACATTTTACGTAATCCTAACGACAATTTAGGCATTGAATATATC